>JBATEA010000244.1:0-3933 GCA_049663745.1 Steroidobacteraceae bacterium
CGCTCGATGAATACCGCAAGCACGTCGAGAAGGACGCAGCGCTCGAGCGCCGCTTCCAGAAAGTCCTGGTCGGCGAACCGACGGTCGAAGACACGATCGCGATCCTGCGCGGGCTCAAGGAGCGTTACGAGGTCCACCACAAGGTGGACATCACGGATCCCGCGATCGTCGCCGCCGCGACGCTCTCGCACCGCTACATCAGCGATCGCCAGCTGCCGGACAAGGCCATCGATTTGATGGATGAAGCGGCGTCCCGAATCCGCATGGAGATCGACTCCAAGCCCGAGGCGATGGACCGCCTGGAGCGGCGCATCATCCAGCTGAAGATCGAGCGCGAGGCGCTCCACAAGGAGGACGACGAGGGCTCGCGCAAGCGCCTCGGGCAGATCGAGGCCTCGCTGAAGTCGCTGGGGAAGGAGTTCGCGGACCTCGAGGAGATCTGGAAGTCCGAGAAAGCCGCGATGCAGGGCGCTGCCCACATCAAGGAGGAACTCGAGCGCGCGAAGATGGAACTCGAGGCCGCGCGCCGCGCGGGCGATCTCGCGCGCATGGCGGAATTGCAGCACGGGCGAATTCCCGAGCTCGAGAAGCGGCTGGTCGCGGCGCATGAAGCCGAGTCGAAAGAACCCCAGCTGCTGCGCAACAAGGTGGGCGAGGAGGAGATCGCCGAGGTCGTCTCCAAGTGGACCGGCATCCCGGTCTCCAAGATGCTGGAGGGCGAGCGCGAGAAGCTGCTGAAGATGGAGGAGGCACTGGCTGCGCGCGTCGTCGGCCAGGAAGAGGCGGTCCGCACGGTTGCCGATGCGATCCGCCGCTCGCGTGCGGGACTTGCCGACCCAAACCGGCCCAACGGTTCCTTCCTGTTCCTCGGCCCGACCGGCGTCGGCAAGACCGAGCTCTGCAAGGCGCTCGCCGACTTCCTGTTCGATACCGAAGAAGCAATGGTGCGCATCGACATGTCCGAGTTCATGGAGAAGCACTCCGTGGCGCGCCTGATCGGCGCTCCGCCCGGCTATGTCGGCTACGAGGAGGGCGGTTATCTCACCGAGGCGGTGCGCCGCCGCCCGTATTCGGTGATCCTGCTCGACGAGGTCGAGAAGGCGCACACGGACGTATTCAATGTGCTGCTGCAGGTGCTCGACGACGGCCGCCTGACCGACGGCCAGGGCCGCACCGTGGACTTCCGCAACAGCGTCGTCATCATGACCTCGAATCTCGGCTCGCAGGTGATCCAGGAACTTGCGGGCGAGGCAAACTACGATCGCATGAAGGCGGCCGTGCTCGAGATCGTCGGCCAGCATTTCCGGCCCGAGTTCATCAACCGCGTGGACGACATCGTCGTGTTCCACCCGCTCGGCAAGGAACACATCCGCCGGATCGTCGAGATCCAGGCCAGCTACTTGCGCAAGAGACTGTCCGATCGGGACCTCAAGCTCGAACTCGACACCGCGGCGCTCGATCTGCTGGGTGCCGCAGGCTTCGACCCGGTCTATGGCGCACGGCCGCTCAAGCGCGCAATCCAGCACCAGCTCGAGAATCCGCTCGCGCAGCGGATTCTCGCGGGCAGCTTTGCGCCGGGCGACACGATCAAGGTGTCGGTAAAGTCCGGCGAACTGGTTATGCGAAAATAGACCGCATGCCGTTCTATGAATACCAGTGCTCGTCCTGCGGGCACCGCCACGAGGAGTTGCAGAAAATCTCCGACGGACCGCTGCGCAAGTGCCCTACTTGCGGTCGCAACACGCTGAAGCGGCTGGTGTCAGCGCCGGTATTCCGGCTGAAGGGCGGCGGCTGGTACGAGACCGATTTCAAGGGTGCCAAAGACAAGCAGCGTAATCTTGCCGGGGACAAGGAACCGGTCGCCGAGAAGCCCAAGGAAGAAAAGCCGGCCGCGCCGGCTGCGGATGCGACGGCAAAGCCCGCCGATGGCGCAAAGGCGGCAGCCAGCGACAAGCCGAAGACAGCGGCCCCGAAATCGGTGCCGTCACGCAAAATCACGACGCGGCGGCGGGTCCGCAAGTAAACTTGCGGGTCCATGCGCACCAATTATTGCGGTGAAATCGGCGAATCACTGATCGGTCGGACCATCGAGGTCGCCGGCTGGGTCCATCGCCGCCGCGACCACGGCGGCGTGATCTTCGTCGACCTGCGCGACCGCTCGGGTCTGCTGCAGGTCGTCTTTGACCCCGACACGGCCGATGCCTTCGCGCAGGCCGAACGCCTGGGCCGCGAATTCGTGATCCAGGTGCTCGGCAAGGTCCGCGCGCGCCCGGCCGGCACCGCCAATCCGCATCTCCCGTCGGGGCAGGTCGAACTGCTGGCCCAGAAGATCGTCGTACTGAACCCGTCGGCGACGCCGCCCTTCGCGCTCGATGAAGACGTCAACGAGGAACTCCGGCTCAAGCACCGCTACGTGGACCTGCGGCGCGACGTGATGCAGGAACGGCTGCGCCGCCGTCACGCGATCACGCGCGCGATGCGCGAATACCTCGACAGCCACGACTTCGTGGACATCGAGACGCCGATGTTGACCAAGGCGACACCCGAGGGCGCGCGCGACTACCTCGTGCCCTCGCGCACGCACCCCGGCAAGTTCTTCGCGCTGCCGCAGTCGCCGCAGATCTTCAAGCAGCTCCTGATGGTCAGCGGCTTCGATCGCTACTACCAGATCGTGCGCTGCTTCCGCGACGAAGACCTGCGCGCCGACCGCCAGCCGGAGTTCACGCAGCTCGACGTCGAGACTTCGTTCCTGACGCAGGACCAGATCATGGCGCTGATGGAGGGCCTGATCCGCCATGTCTTCTCGCGCGTGCTGAAGGTCCAGCTGCCCGATCCATTCCCGCGCATCCCGTACGCGGAATCGATGCGCCGCTTCGCCTCGGACAAGCCCGACCTGCGCGTGCCGCTCGAGCTCGTGGACGTCGCGGACCTGGTGCGCGACTGCGAGTTCAAAGTGTTCGCGGGCCCGGCCGCCGACCCGGCGGGTCGCGTCGCCGCGATCCGCGTACCGCAGGGCGGCGAACTGACGCGCAAGCAGATCGACGAGTACACGGCCTTCGTCGGCCGTCACGGCGCACGCGGACTCGCTTACATCAAGGTCAACGACGCGGGCCAGGGCCGCGACGGCCTGCAGTCGCCGATCCTGAAGTTCCTTTCCGACGCGGCGATCGCCGGCATCCTCGAGCGGACCAAAGCAGCGACCGGTGACCTTGTTTTTTTCGGCGCCGACAAGGCCAAGGTCGTCAATGACGCGCTGGGCGCGCTGCGACTGCAGCTCGGGCAGGACATGGGCCTCGTCGAGAACGACTGGCGGCCGCTGTGGGTCGTGGATTTCCCGATGTTCGAATGGGATGCCGATGCGAAGCGCTGGATGGCCGTGCACCATCCATTCACGGCCCCGGTCGATCCCGATCCGGCTGCGCTTGCCGCCGACCCGGGCGATGCCGTCGCCCGCGCCTATGACATGGTGTTGAACGGCTCCGAGATCGGCGGCGGCTCGATCCGCATCCATCGCCAGGACCTGCAAAGCGCCGTGTTCGGGCTGCTCGGCATCTCCCCGGAGAAGGCGCAGCAGAAATTCGGATTCCTGCTCGAAGCGCTTACCTATGGTGCGCCGCCGCACGGCGGCATCGCCTTCGGGCTCGACCGGCTCGCGATGCTGATGTCGGGAGCCGACAGCATCCGTGACGTCATTGCCTTCCCGAAGACGCAGTCGGCCTGGTGCCCGCTGACCGGTGCGCCCTCCGAGGTGGATGACTCGCAGCTCGCCGAACTGCACATCCGCGTCAAGCTGCCGGTGCAGCCTCCCGGCTGAGCACTGACCACGCGCGCCACGCCTGTCGTCGTCGTACACGGCCTGTGGATGAGCGGGCTGGAGACCTTTCTATTACGCAATCGCCTGGCGGAGGCCGGATTCGAGCCCTCGGTATTCCG
>JBATEA010000245.1:0-3709 GCA_049663745.1 Steroidobacteraceae bacterium
GTAATGACTGCCTTATACTGCGCGCCCTGCCGGTTCTGGAGATCTTCAATGTCCCGCAGCAGTGTATTCGTGGCCCTGGCCATGCTGTCCCTCGCCGCATCCGCGGGCGAGACCGCGACCACAAGCCTGACCTCCGGCATCGACATGACCGCCATGGACAAGGGCGTGCGCCCGCAGGACGACCTGTTCCGCTACGTCAACGGGACCTGGCTCGCGAACACGCCGTTCCCGGCGGAATACGCGAGCGCGGGGATCGGCATCATGCTGTTCGAGAAGGCGCAGGACGACGTCCACGCAATCCTGCTCGAAGCGGCCGCCGCCGGGGACGCGGCGACACCCGGGATGCGCCGCCTCGGCGACATGTACACGAGCTTCATGGACGAAAAGCGCGTCGAAGAAGGCGGCATCGCGCCGCTCGCGCCGCTGTTTGCTGAAATCAACGCGATCGACGGACCGCAGGCCCTCGCGGGCTTTTTCGGCACCGCCCAGGGTCGCGGCATCAGCGTGCCGATCGGCATCTACGTTTCACCGGATGGACGCAACTCGACGCACAACATCGCCTACCTGACGCAGGACGGCCTCGGCATGCCGAATCGCGATTACTACCTGCGCGAGGAGGACACCTACGCGGAGTTCCGTCGCAAGTACGTGGAATACCTTGCCAGGCTCTTCACGCTGGCCGGCCAGCAGAATGGCGCCGAACGCGCGGCCAAGGTCCTCGAACTCGAGACGCAGATCGCCCGCGCCCAGTGGACGCCGGTGGAGAACCGCGATCCCGTCAAGACCTACAACCGTCACGGCATCGAGTCGGCGGCTGCGCTTGCGCCCAAATTCGATTGGAAAGCGTTCCTGGCGGGGAGCGGCCTGCCCGCCGGCGATTTCATCGTTCGCCAGCCAAGCTACGCGACGGCGCTCGGCGAAGAGATCAGCAGCGCCGACCTGTCGGTGTGGAAGGATTACCTAACGCTGCGGACGATCGGCGCCTATGCGCGCGTGCTGCCCGCCGCCTTCGTCGAGGCTTCGTTCGACTTCAATTCCCGTACGCTGCGCGGCACGGAGAGCCTGCGGCCGCGCTGGAAACGGGCCGTCGCCGAGACCGACAACGCGATGGGCGAGGCCATCGGTGCTGCCTACGTCGCGCGCCATTTCCCGCCAGAGGCCAAGCAGCGCATGGACCAGCTGGTCCGCAACCTGCTGGCCGCATTCGACAGCGGCATCGACTCGCTCGCCTGGATGAGCGATGCGACCAAGGCCGAGGCACACACCAAGCTCCGCAAAATCAACGTCAAGATCGCGTACCCGGACAAGTGGCGCGACTACACGGGCCTCGAAATGCGGCGCGATGACCTGCTCGGCAATGTGATGCGCGCCAACCAGTTCGAATGGAACTGGCAGGCGGCGCGCGCGGGCCAGCCCAAGGACCCGACCGAGTGGTTGATGACGCCGCAGACGGTGAACGCCTACTACCTGCCGACCAACAACGAGATCGTCTTCCCGGCCGCATTCCTGCAGCCGCCGCTCTTCAACATGGCGGCTGACGATGCCGTCAACTACGGCGCGATCGGCTCGGTCATCGGGCACGAGATCAGCCACGGCTTCGACGATCGCGGGCGCCAGTACGACGGCGAGGGCAACCTGAGGGACTGGTGGACGTCGGATGACAATGCGAAGTTCAAGGAGCGCGCCGGCGGGCTGGTGCGCCAGTACTCCTCATTCCAGGCGCTGCCGGACCTGAAGGTCAATGGCGAGTTGACGCTCGGCGAGAACATCGGCGACCTGTCGGGTGCGGCGATCGCCTACAGCGCTTACCAGCGCTCGCTGGCCGGAGCCGAGGCCCCGGTCATCGACGGCTTCACGGGACCGCAGCGCTTTTTCCTCGGCTATGGACAGTCCTGGCGCACCAAGTGGCGCGAGGGACTGATGCGCGAAATCGTGCTGACCGACCCGCATTCGCCGAGCGAATTCCGCGCCAATGGCGTCGTATCGAACATGGACGAGTTTTACACGGCCTTTGGCGTGCGCGAGGGCGACCGCCTGTGGCGGCCTGCTGCCGAGCGCGTCAAGATCTGGTGAACCCAGATCCCGCTGGCTGCGGCCGGCGAATTTCGCTGATAATGCGCGACCATGAGTCGTAGGTTCCCGGGATTGCGGCTGCTCGTCGTGCCTGCGGTGGTGCTGGCGCTCGGCGCCTGCACGCCTTTCGAATCGCTGTGGCGCAAGCCGCCGAAGGGAGCTGAGAAGCCGGCCGCGGTTGCGCCGAAGCCGGAATTGCCGCTCGCGACCGCGACGCACCGGTTCACGATCACTCCCGACCAGGACGTCGTCGGCCACCTGCAGGTGACCATCGCACGTCATGAAGACACGCTGACCGACATCGCGCGGCGCTTCAATGTCGGCTACGAGGAAATCATCCGCGCCAACCCCGGCGTGGATCAATGGCTGCCGGGCGAGGGTACGCCGGTCGTTCTGCCGACCGAGTTCATCCTGCCCGATGCGCCGCGCGAAGGCCTGGTGCTGAATCTCGCTGCGATGCGGATCTACTATTACCCGAAGCACGAAAAGGACGCGCCGGCAGAGGTGATCACCCATCCGATCGGTATCGGCAGGGTCGGCTGGGTCACGCCCGAGGGCAGCACGAAAGTTATCGCGCGCATCAAGGATCCGGTCTGGACGCCACCGCTGTCGGTGCGCCAGGAGCACGCCAAGGACGGCGACATCCTGCCGGGCAAGGTGCCGGCCGGACCCGATAATCCGCTGGGTCGCCACATGTTCCGGCTCGGCTGGCCGAGCTACCTGATCCACGGCACCAACAAGCCCCCGGGCGTCGGAATGCGCTCGAGTCACGGCTGCATCCGGCTGTATCCGGAGGATATCGAGGCGTTCTACGACTCGGTGCCGGTCGGCACGAAGGTCACGGTCGTCAATCAGCCATACCTGCTGGGCTGGCGCGGCCAGCAGCTGCTGACCCAGGCCTATGAACCGCACGAGGACGACAAGCGCGACTGGGCGGACGTGCCGAAAGTGCTGCGCAAGAATCTGGTCAAGCCGCGCGCGACACTGTGGAAGCGTGTTGCGGCCCAGGCCGACGCCATCGACTGGGACGCGATCCGGCAGGCGGCGGCCAAGCCGCGCGGCATCGCGCTGCCGATCGGGCCGGGAGCGGTGCCGGATCTCGATGCGCTGCTGGCGCGGGCACCGCGCGTGCGCAATGCCCTGCCGCAGGGGGCAAGCTGGGACGGCGTCGAGGACCAGTACGCCGGTGAGCCGGAATTCAAGAAGCCGGTGCCGACCGGCGCTGCCGACACGACGGCCGCCAGCCGCTGATCAGGCCCGGCCACTGCGCGCCGCAAGCGCGCAGGTCATCGAGCCCGCGACCACCGCGAGCGCGCCGACGACGCTGAGGGCATTCAGTCCTTCGGATGCCAGCAATCCCCAGCCGAGCCTGTCGACCAGCCACATCGAAGCAATCGTGAAAAGCGGCGCAGTCGATATGACGGCGCTCACGCGGGACACGTCCCAGTGGTGCAGCGCCTCGCCAAAGGCCCCGTAGGCGATCAGCGTATTGGCGCAGCAGAACGCGAGCATCAGGAGCTGCATGCAGTCGAGATCGATCACGGTCGCCGGCTTCGCGGCCGGCAACAGCGCAATCGTCGCGCCCGCATATAGCATCCACAGCACCTGGCGCGACGTGAATGTCGCGAGCAGGTAT
>JBATEA010000246.1:0-4633 GCA_049663745.1 Steroidobacteraceae bacterium
CCGCGGATGCGGCGAGGGACAGCATGGCCAGGGCCACGAATACACTGCTGCGGGACATTGAAGATCTCCAGAACCGGCAGGGCGCGCAGTATAAGGCAGTCATTACAGGCCCGGGTTCCGCGGCGCGACGAAGCGTTTGCCTGCCGGGACGAAGGCGGATCGCGCCCGAATTCAGCGGCGGCCCGCCTTGATGACGAGCGGCCATTGCAGGCGCCTGGTACCGGAACCCCAGGCCCGGGTCAGGAGCGGCGCGAGCAGCGCGAGTGGATCGCGACCGCTCCGTTGCCGGCAACGCTGCGTCGCCGACCAGGTGCCGAGATAGCCAAGCACGGCCTCGATGTCCCAATCGGCCTGCATCTCGAATCGCGGCACGGCGATCTCAGGAAATGGCAAGGGCAGGTCGCGGTAATTCTCCTCGACGTACCGGCGCTCGCGCGGCCAGTAAGGGCCGACGACGTTGCGCGAATAATCCTGGAACAGCCGGTCGATGTCCCGCTCGGACTCGCAATTGCCGTAGCACCACAACGCGAGCAGGCCCCCGGGCCGCAGCACGCGCCGCGCTTCCGACTGGAATGCAGGCCAGTCAAACCAATGTGCGGCCTGCGCGATGACGATCAGATTCGCCGAGGCATCGGGCAGCGAGATCCGCTCCGCTGGCTCGCATTGGTAGCGGACCCGGGGACTCGTTTCCGCCGCCTTGAGTTGCGCGGCGCTCGCATCGGTCGCGACGACGCCGTCGAAGAATTCCGCGAGTGCGATCGCCGCCTGCCCATTGCCCGTCGCGACATCGACAGCGAGATCGCGAGCCGGCGCATTCGCGGCGAGCCAGGCGAAGAGCTCCTTCGGATAGCGCGGCCGGTATTTCTCATAGGCGATCGAATGCCCGGAAAAATGATCCCTGAACGCCGGCGTGGATTTCACCCGGCGATTCTAGCGGGCGAAAAAAAGCCCCGGGTTTTGGCCCGGGGCTGAAGAGCGGACTTTCGGTGAAGGGAAGGAAGTCCGCTAGGGGATACTGACGGAGAGACCAGAAACTGGGACAAAGAGTAGCGCCGCCGTCCGTGCGTTAACGTGAACCGCGCCACAATCCCTGCGATGCACCCGCGACGGGTCATTGCGTCAAAGCTCGCCTGCCGGTCTTTGGAGGCTGGTAAAGCTAGATCGAAATCCTTTAATATTCAATATGTTGTAAATATCCGACGACTCCGTCATGGCGCGCCCGAGGCCACCGATGCGTTCTGGCTCCAAGTACGTCACACCCGAGGGCGCAAGCCGGCTGCGGGCAGAGCTCGATCAGCTGTGGCGAGTCGAGCGCCCCGCCGTGACCCAGGCGGTCGCCGAGGCGGCCGCCCAGGGCGACCGCTCCGAGAACGCCGAATACATCTATGGCAAACGCCGGCTGCGCGAGATCGACCGGCGCGTGCGCTTCCTGCGCGGGCGCCTCGACGGCATGGTCATCGTGTCGCAGCCGCCGAGCGACCGCACGCGGATCTTCTTCGGCGCCTGGGTAACCGTCATCGACGCATCTGGCGCGCGGCGGCGGCACCGGATCGTCGGTCCCGACGAGTTCGACCAGGGCACGGCCTACATCAGCATGGATTCGCCGCTCGGCCGGGCACTGCTCGGCAAGCGCGTCGGAGACGAATTCGAAATCGAACTGCCGACCGGCACGGCCAGCATGAAGGTCGAGGCGATCGAGTATGTGGGGACTGTCCCCTTTTCCTAAAAGGGGACTGTCCCCTCTCAAACCCTGATGTTCTTGAACTGCCAGGGATCGCCTTCGTCCAGGTCCTCGGGGAAGAGGCGGCCGCGATCGAAGAGCGGCGTCCAGTCGGTGTACTTGCCGATCACCGGCCCGAGGTAGGGCATGCAGATATCGAGATTGCGGCGAAAGTCGATATCGTCCGGCTCGACGATTCCCTTGGCCGGATTCTCGATGGCCCACACCATGCCGGAGAGCGCAGCGACCGTGACCTGGAGCGAGGTCGCGCTGTTGAATGGCGCGAGCGCGCGGGCTTCCTCGATGGACAGCTGCGAGCCGTACCAGTAGGCGTTCTTCGCATGCCCTGCAAGCAGCACGCCGAGTTCGTCGATGCCGGCCGTGATATCGCCCATCATGATCCGCTTCTCTTTTTGCAGGTGATAGTTGCGCCCGCAGAACTCGTGCACCGACAGCACGGCGTTATCGGAGGGGTGATAGGCGTAGTGCACGGTCGGCCGGTACGTCGCGCGGTCGTTCTTGCGCACCGTCAGGAAATCGGAGATCGAGATCGACTCGCCGTGCGTGATCAGGAATCCGTGGAAATACTCCGCGCGCGGCGTCCAGGTGCGCACGCGCGTCGCGCAGCCGGGCTGCGTCAGGAAGATCGCGCTCTTGCGCCCGAAGTCGTGCTGGCGCCCGTCGCGCGGGAAGTGCCGCTCGTGCGTTCCCCAGCCGAGCTCGGCGGGCTGGCTACCTTCGCTGACGAACCCGTCGACTGACCAGGTATTGACGAATTCGCCCGGCATTTTTGGCCGGCTCGAAACCTGCGTATCGCGCTCCGCGATGTGGATGACCTTGATGCCCAGGTCCATCGCCAGCTTCGCCCAGTCCTCGCGCGTCGCAGGTGCGGGCGCATCGTGGCCGGTGTCGGTCGCGATATCGATCAGCGCCTGCTTGACGAAGTGCGAGACGAGACCGGGGTTGGCGCCATGGGTGATGACGGCAGTCGGCCCATTCGCGTGGGTCTTTCGCACATCGAGTACTTCCTCGCGCAATGCATAGTTCGTGCGGCGGCTGGCCGGGATATTCGGGTCCGTATACCCGCCGGGCCAGGGCTCGATGCAGGTGTCGAGGTAGAGTGCGCCCTTCTCGTGGCACAGCTTGATCAGCGCGATGCTCGAGACATCCACCGACAGATTCAGGACGAAGTCGCCGCGCCCGACCAGCGGGTCAAGGACGTGCCGGAAATTCTCGCGTGTCAGGGGGTGATTCACGAACCGGATGCCGAATTCCTCGGCTTCCGATCGCCCCGCGTCATCGGCGGTCACGATCGTGATCCGGTCTGCCGTCAGGCCCCCGACATGGCGCATGATCAGCGGCAGGACGCCCTGGCCAATGCTGCCGAAGCCGATGAAAATAAGCCGCCCGGGGAAATGGGTGTGGACTGTGTGCGTGCTCATAAGGTCGCAGAATGTACCGTAAAACAATCCCGGTGTGGCGCTACCCGCTGACCCTGTTGGCGCTATATACGTTGTTATGGATCGCACTCGCGATCGCGCCGGTGTTCCGCAGGGACTGGCTGCTGGAGAACATGCTGGTCTTCATCGCCATTCCGATATTCGTGCTGACGGCGCGCCGCCTGCGATTCAGCGACTTCACCTATTCCTGTCTTTTCGTCTTCTTTTGTCTCCACGCCATAGGCGCGCACTACACCTACGCACTGGTTCCCTACGACGAATGGTTCCGGGCGCTGACCGGTGGGACGCTGAATGAGCTGCTGGGTTTCGAGCGCAATCACTTTGACCGGCTCGTGCATTTTCTGTACGGCCTGCTGCTGGCGCCGGCGGCGGTCGAGATCTTCGCGCACTACGGGCGATATCCGCGTTCCTGGGCCGCGTTGTTCCCGTTCCTGTTCATGGCTTCGCACGCAGCCATTTACGAAGTCGTCGAATGGGGCGCGGCGCTCGTGTTCGGTGGCGATCTCGGCCAGGCTTATCTGGGGACCCAGGGTGATGTCTGGGACGGACAAAAGGACATGGCGCTCGCGATGGCGGGATCCGCGATCACGATCAGCTTGCTGGCCATCGCGGGCCGGCTGCCGGTCAGGCGCCCATAAAAAAGAGCCGGCTGACAGCCGGCTCAATGCAGTTCACCATTTCACCGAACAGGGACTGGCATCGCGTTGCGCCGGGTCGCGAGGCGCCTGCGTTCGAGGTCCACGGCCCGGCGCCAGAAGGCACGCTCCGGGTCGCTGACCTGCGGCAGCGGGCGGCTCGCCCCGGCTTCCGGGCCGGCGCCCGGGAGCTGGAATGACCTCGGACTTGGCGACTCGTCCATGGCGGGTAAGATGCGGCAACCGTCGAGAAGGTTGCAGCGCGATGCCGTACACGACGCTCCTGTCCGCCGGCAAACTGGCGGCCCACCTGGCCGATCCGGACTGGCTGATCGCGGACTGCCGCTTCGATCTCGGCGACCGCGACGCGGGCGCGCGTGCGTGGCGGGCCGGCCATATTCCCGGCGCGATCCATGCCGACCTGGAACGGGATCTGTCGGCGCCCGTCACGCCGAAGACCGGCCGTCATCCCCTGCCGCCGATTGAGGCGATCGCAGCGACATTTTCGCGCTGGGGCGTGACCGGCACCACGCAGGTCGTCGCCTACGATGCGGGAAACAGCGCCTATGCGGCGCGTCTCTGGTGGATGCTCCGATACCTGGGCCATGACGCGGTCGCCGTGCTGGACGGCGGTATCGCCGCCTGGCTCGCGGCCGGGTATCCCGTTTCGGACGCCGTCGCGACGCCCCGGCAGGCAGCATTCGTCGCGCTGCCGCGCCCGGAAATGCTCTGCGAGACGGGCGAAATCGCGGCCGCGCTGGCTCGCGGCGAACTGCTCGTGGACGTGCGCGGTGCCGAGCGCTTCGCGGGCAAGGTCG
>JBATEA010000247.1:0-1732 GCA_049663745.1 Steroidobacteraceae bacterium
GCTCAAGCACGAGTACATCCAGACCTATCTCGATCACAAGGCCGAGTTCGGCGGTGCGAACCGGCTGCTGATCGCAGTGGTCGCCCGCGACGGCAACATGTTCACGCCGCAATTCTTCGAGGCGCTCAAGATCGCGACCGACGAAGTCTTCTTCATCGACGGCGTGGACCGTTCGCGCGTGCAGTCCCTGTGGACGCCCAACACTCGTTACACGGAGGTCGTCGAGGGCGGAATCGAGGCCGGCGACGTGATCCCATCGGATTTCAAGCCCGATGCCGAGGGTCTCGCAAGGGTCAAGGAAAACATCCTGAAGGCCGGCATCGTCGGCCGGCTGGTCGCCAACGATTTTTCGGGCGCCCTGGTCAGCGCACAGCTGCTTGATGCCGACCCCGAGACTGGCGCTCCGGTCGATTACATCGCGATCTCCCACGAGCTCGAACAGAAGGTGCGCGACCGCATCGAAGGCGCGAAGGTCGACGTTTCCGTCACCGTTCCGGTGTCGGTGCACATGATCGGATTCGCCAAGGTGGTCGGCGACGTCGCCGACGGCGCGCTGTCCGTCATCACCTTCGCGATCGTCACGGTCACGCTGACGCTGCTGTTCGTCTGGGTGTACATCCAGTCGCTGCGCATCGCGCTCGTGCCGGTCATATCTTCGCTGGTGGCGATGGTCTGGATGCTCGGGCTCCTCGTGATCCTGGGCTACGGCGTCGATCCGCTGGGCATCCTCGTACCGTTCATCATCTTCGCGATCGGCACCAGCCACGGGGTGCAGAAGATCAGCGCGGTCAGCGATGCGGCGATGTCCGGCTGCGACTGCAATGACGCCGCGCGCCGAACTTTCCGGCTGCTGTTCCTGCCGGCGATCGTCGCGCTGCTCGCGAACCTGGTCGGCTTCATCACGATCCTGCTGATCCCGGTCCAGGTGATCCGCGAGATGGCGGTGACCGCGAGCCTCGGCATCGGCGTGATCATCCTGACCGACCTGATCCTGCTGCCGGTGCTCGTTTCCTTCGTGCCGATCACCGACAAGTTCCGCGAGCGGATCGCGCGCCGCCAGCGCTCGCTGCAATCCGTCTGGAACTGGCTGGCGAAGATCACGCATCGCGGCCCGGCCGCCGTGATCATCGGCATCGCGGTGCTGCTCGGCGTACTCGGATTCATCAAGGGCATGGAGACGCCGATCGGAGACACGCAGGCAGGCGTCCCGGAACTGCGGGCGGACTCGCGCTACAACCGCGACAGCGACCTGATCAGCCAGCGCTTCTCGATCGGCACCGACATCATCAACGTGATCGTCGAGACCAGGGCCGACGGCTGCATCGACTTCCGCATCATCGATGCCATCGACCGCTTTGCCTGGCACATGGCGAATGTCGAGGGCGTGCGCGACGTCATGAGCCTGGCCGGCGTCTCCAAGGTGGTCAGCGCTGGCTGGAGCGAGGGCAGCCTCAAGTGGCGCAGCCTGCCGCGCGACGAGCGCCAGCTCGTGCAGGCCCAGAACTACATCGAGACCAGCACCGGGCTCCTGAACCGCGACTGCAGCGTCATGCCGGTGATGCTGTTCCTTTCCGACCACCGCGCGGAAACGATCGAGCGCGTCGTCGCGGTGGTCAAGGAATACAGGACCAAAGAACCGACCGAGGGCGTGAAATACCGGCTGGCGACCGGCAATGTCGGCGTGATGGCGGCCCAGAACGAGGAGGTCAAGGCCAAGGAGTTCGTGATCCTC
>JBATEA010000248.1:0-2099 GCA_049663745.1 Steroidobacteraceae bacterium
CGCCATGGGCCGTGCGCAACGTTACCTGCACCACATCGTCAGCGAGGTCGAGCAGCGCGGGATGCCGGGCGACCTGGCGCTCTTGCCGATGGTCGAGAGCGCATACAACCCCTTCGGCTACTCGCGCAGCCACGCCGTGGGACTGTGGCAGTTCATCGCATCGACCGGCGAACTCTACGGCCTGAAGCGCAACTACTGGCAGGACCAGCGCCGCGACGTGATCGATAGCACGCGCGCCGCGCTCGATTTCCTGGGGCAGCTGTACCAGCGCTTCGACGGCGACTGGTTCCTGGCCATCGCCGCGTACAACTACGGCGCCGGCAACGTGCAGCGCGCCATCAACCGCAATCGCGCATTGCGCCTGCACACCGATTTCTTCTCGCTGTCGCTGCCGGCCGAGACCCGTGCCTACGTGCCGAAGCTGATCGCGCTCGCGAAGATCATCCGCAACCCCGAGGCCTATGGCCTGTTCATTGCGCCGATACCCGATGCACCCTATTTCCGCGTCGTGCCGACCGAGGGACCGGTGGACCTGCGGCTGATGGCGCAGCTCGCCGGTGTCGACACGGAGGAGTTGCAGGCACTGAATCCTTCCTGGAATCGCTGGGTGACCGACCCCGACGGGCCGCACCGGATGCTGATACCCGAAGTCGTCGCGGACGGTTTCGTTACGCAGCTCGTGTCGCTCGACGCGCCGGCGCGCGCCGGGCTCGGCATCCACACGGTTGCCGCCGGCGAATCCCTGGCATCCGTCGCCGGGCATTACAAGGTTCCTGAGTCCTTCCTGATGAAGATCAATTCAGACGCCCCGGCCAACCTGCAGGCGGGCCAGCAGTTGCTGGTGCCGCTCGGCAACGTGGCGCAGTTGCGCGAAGGCCTCGGCGCCGATCTCGAGCGGCGCGTTTACCGCGTGCGCCCGGGCGATTCGCTGTGGAGCATCTCGCGGCGCAACGGCATGTCGATCTCGCAGCTCGCGCGCATGAACGGGATTTCGACCCATGCAGTGCTCCAGCCGGGGCAGCGCCTGCAGGTCGCAGGCGCGGCGGGTGCCGGCGGCGCGACCGTGATGGCGAGCAACAATCCGGCGTCGCCCGGCCCGGTGAACTACACGGTCAAGCGCGGCGATACGCTGTCCGCGATCGCGCGCCGCTTCGCGGTCACGGTGAAGCAGCTGCAGGGCTGGAACAAGATGGGCCGCAGCACCAGCCTGCGGGCCGGCCAGCGGCTGACCATCCACGTGGGTAACAATACGAACGTCGGCGGCTGATTTCGACTGGGGGATCGCATGGGGTTCCTGAAGGGCAAGAAGGCGCTGATCGTGGGCCTCGCGACCGACCGCTCGATCGCCTGGGGCATTTCCCGGGCCATGCAGCGCGAGGGAGCCGAGCTCGCCTTCAGCTACCAGAATGACCGCATCAAGGACCGCGTCGTCGAGCACGCGGGCGAACTGGGGTCGAAACTGGTGATGCCGATGGACGTCGGCATCGACGGCGAGATCGAGGCGGCATTCGCGCGCCTGAAATCCGAATGGGGCGCCCTGGACGTGATCGTCCATTCGGTCGCCTTCGCGCCGCGCGAGGCGCTGACCGGCGGCTTCGTCGAAAGCACGACCCGCGAGGCGTTCGCGCAGGCGCACGATGTGTCGAGCTACAGCCTGACGGCGCTCGCGCGCGCCGGCCTGCCGCTGATGACGGGCCGCGCCGGCGCGCTGCTGACGCTCTCCTATCTCGGCGCAGTGCGCTCGATCCCTTCCTACAACGTGATGGGACTCGCCAAGGCGAGCCTCGAGGCCAATGTGCGATTCCTGGCGGCGGATCTGGGCCCGAAGGGCATCCGGGTCAACGCGATCTCGGCGGGGCCGATCAAGACGCTCGCCGCCGCGGGTATTCCAGGCTTCCGCAAGATGCTGCACCACGTCGAGCAGGCGGCGCCGCTCAAGCGCAATGTCACGATCGAGGATGTCGGCAACGCCGCCGCCTTCCTCTGTTCTGATCTGGCAGCCGGTATTACGGGCGAGACGTTATACGTCGACTCGGGCTATAGCCACGTCGGCATGTACTTCCCGGAGTAGCGACTACTTTGTGACGGGTGTTCGGGCC
>JBATEA010000249.1:0-3593 GCA_049663745.1 Steroidobacteraceae bacterium
ATTGCTTCTTCCTTGGCCAGTCCATCCCGGCGCTGGAGCGGAAACCGCGCGGATTGTGACCTAGCGCGTCCCTGCATGCAATTCGGTGTCTGATTGGCGCCACAAGCGGGTTTCGGCGGCGACCAGCCCGGCGAGCCGCGACTCGAAGTCCCTGCGCGGCAGATTCCGGCTGCCGAGGCTCGAAAGATGCGGACTCGGCAGCTGGCAGTCGATCAGCGCGATGTCGAGACGCAGGCATTCACTCACGAGGCGCGCAAGCGCCACCTTGGACGCGTCCCGTTCGCGGGTGAACATGGACTCGCCGAAGAACATCCGCCCGATGGCGACGCCGTAGAGGCCGCCGACCAGCCGATCCCCGTGCCAGGACTCGATTGAATGCGCGAGGCCACGCCGGTGAAGGGCGACGTACGCATCGCGCATGTCGTCCGTGATCCAGGTTCCTGCGCCGCCACGGCGCGGTCCGGCGCAGGCCTCGACGACGGCCTCGAATGCGCCGTCGATGCGCGTCAGGTAACCGCGGTTGCGGACCGAACGCGCGAGGCTGCGCGAGATCCGGAATTCCGCGGGCATCAGGATGGCGCGCGGATCGGGCGCCCACCACAAAATCGGCTGCTCGGCCGAATACCAGGGAAAGATGCCGTGCCGGTAGGCGTGTACGAGCCATTCCGGCGTCAGGGCGCCGCCGACGGCCAGCAGGCCGTTGGGCTCGGCGAGCGCGCGCGCCGTATCGGGCAGCGCTTCGGGCCGATCAGTCTTCTGCAGCCAGGCAATCCCGGACATCAGCCGGGAGCCTAGCCGGGATATCGGCGCGCCGGAAGGGCAGGTGCTCTGCCGCGGCGCGCAGATAGGCGCGGCGCTGCGCCCTGTCCCGCTCCAGCCACTCGCGAATGGCGGCGGCAAAGCGCGGGTTGGCAATGTCGTGCAGCGACCAGACGGGCGCGGGCGCAAAGCCGCGCAGCAGCTTGTGCTCGCCTTGCGTGCCGGGTTCGAAGCGCGCGAGCCCCTCGCGAATGCAATATTCGATGCCGCGATAGAAGCAGGTCTCGAAGTGCAGGCTGTGGTACTCGCCGTTCGCGCCCCAGTAACGGCCGTAGAGCGCATCGTCGCCTCGCAGCGAAACGGAACAGGCGACCACTTCGCCTCCGAGCATCGCGAGCTCCACGACGAGCGCACGCGGCATCGCCTGCGCCAGGTGGCGGAAGAACGCGAGATTCAGGTACGGCAGGTTGCCGAAGTGCGCGAAGGTCCGCGCATGCAGCCGGTAGACGGTTTCGATCATGCAATCGTCGAGTTCGGCGCCGTGTGCCGTGCGGTGCGTGATGCCGGATTCCGCGATGCGGCGCCGCTCGCGGCGCAGTTTCTTGCGCTTCTCGGCGGTGAATCCCGCCAGGAAATCGTCGAATGTCCCGTAGCCATCGTTCCGCCAGTGGAACTGGCAGTCGAGGCGCGGCATCAGTCCGGCGGCCTCGAGTTCCGCCCTGTCTTCCGGACCCGCAAAGAGCAGGTGCAGGGACGACACCCCGAGCGAACGCGCGAGTTCGCGCGCCGAATCGATCAGGCGTCGTCGCGTTGCCGGCCCATCCCGCTCCTGCACCAGGAGTCGCGGGCCGGTCGCCGGAGTGAACGGAACGGCACAAACGAGGCGCGGGTAATAATTCATGCCGGCCCGCCGGTAAGCGTCGGCCCAGGCGAAATCGAACACGAATTCGCCCCAGGAATGAGCCTTCAGGTACAGCGGCATCGCTCCAGTGAGACGGCCGCGAGCGTCGGTCAGCAACAGGTGATGCGCATCCCAGCCGGTTTCCGGTGTCGCGCAGCCGGATTGCTCCAGGCCCAGCAGGAACTCGTGGCGCAGGAACGGCGCGCCTCGCCCGACCAGCGCATTCCACTGCCGCGCATCGACGTCGGCCAGCGACCGGGCAATGCGCACGGTCATGGCCGCTCAGCCGCCGGCCTGCCGCTCCAGGAAGCGATCCGCATCGAGGGCGGCCATGCAGCCCGTGCCTGCGGAAGTCACGGCCTGCCGGTAGACATGATCCGCGACGTCGCCGGCCGCGAACACGCCCGGCACGCTGGTCGCCGTCGCGTCCCCCGAAAGGCCGGCCTTCACGACGATGTAGCCGTTCTTCATCTCGAGCTGTCCCGCGAAGAGCGCCGTGTTCGGCGTATGGCCGACCGCTATAAAGAGCCCGGTCACGTCCAGGTCCCTTGTGGCCTTGCCGTCTACCGGTTTCACGCGTACGCCGGTGACCCCCTGGTCCCCACCGATGACTTCTTCAACGACGTGATTCCAGAGATAAGAGATCTTGCCCTTGCCGGCGAGAGCGGAGAGGCGATCCTGCAGGATGGCTTCGGCGCGCAGCTTGTCGCGGCGATGGATCAGGGTCACGTGCGAGGCGAGATTGGCGAGATAGATCGCTTCCTCGACCGCGGTGTTGCCGCCGCCGACGACAGCGACGCGCTGGTCGCGATAGAAGAAGCCGTCGCAGGTTGCGCAGGCGGAGACGCCGCGCCCGCGATAGCGCGTTTCCGATTCCAGGCCGAGATAGCGCGCGGATGCGCCGGTCGCGATGATCAGCGCATCGCAGGCGTATTCGCTTCCTTCTCCAATCAGGCGGAATGGCCGCTTGTCGAGCTCGACCCGCGTAATTTCGTCGCTTGCCATCTCGACGCCGAAACGCTCGGCGTGGCGGCGCATGCGGTCCATCAGGTCCGGGCCGAGCAGTCCTTCGACATCGCCGGGCCAGTTGTCCACTTCGGTCGTGGTCATCAATTGTCCGCCCGGTTGCAGGCCGGTGACGAGCAGCGGCTTGCGATTGGCGCGCGCCGCGTAGACCGCCGCCGCATAACCCGCGGGCCCGGATCCCAGGATGATCAGCCGCGAGTATCGGGGGGTCGTCATGTATAGTGCACTCCGCTCATTTCCGCGCGCATCGCGTCCCCGCCACGGCGGGTGCCGCGCATCCTATCAGGCCATCGTCATCGCATATGGGCGCTTGCCGTGCGAATTGCAATGTTCTTATAATCAACCGCTTATAGCTAATTCTTTACCAGGATTCTTAGTCCTTGGCCAAGTCCGCCGCCGACGCTTCCAACGGGGAAGCCAAACTCGATCCGGTATTTGCACGCGCGCTGCGTGAGGCTGCGTTCTGGCTGCTGGCAGCGCTCGCGCTATTGCTGATGATCGCGCTCTCGAGCTATGACGCCAACGATCGCAGTTTCAGTTATACGGGCGAGCCGGGCCAGGTCGGCAACCTGATCGGGCCGCTCGGCGCCTGGATTGCCGGCATCCTGCTGATGCTGTTCGGCTGGCCAGCCTTCCTGTTTCCACTCGCCATCGCATTCAGCGCCTGGGTTGCGCTCAAGCGCGCGCCCGGTGAGCCCGGCCATGGACGTTCGACGATTGCGCTCAGGACCATCGGGCTGGTCGCCGCGCTCGCGACGAGCTGTGGCCTGGCGACGCTGCATTTCTCGCCTGGAAGCCTGCCTGCCGGAGCCGGCGGCATTCTCGGCAATCTGATCGGTGAAGGCCTTGCGGCCGCTGCTTCGCTGCTCGGCGCGACCCTGTTGATGCTCGCGCTTTGGTTTGCGGG
>JBATEA010000250.1:0-1910 GCA_049663745.1 Steroidobacteraceae bacterium
GTTCGCCCCAGCCTCCGGCGCGCGCCGACCGGCCAGCGCGCTCGCCGTAGCCGATCGAGCCCGTACCGGCGACGATGCCGATGCCGTCCTCGCCGGCAAGCGATCCGGCCCAGGTGGAAACCATGTCGTTGCCGCAGCGATAACGCCGATGACCGAGAAATTCGGCCGGCAATGCATCGAGACGCGGCTGTATCGAATTGTCTTCGCCATACGCTGGCAGACCGAAGAAGGCATGTTCGATCGCGTCGCCCGAAATCGCGAGCTTGCCGAGTATCGCGGCGATCCCGCGCGCCAGGACTTCGCGCAGTCCATCGAGACCGATCTGCAGGTAATAGGCGCCCGAGTCGCGGTGTTTGGCAGCCACGCGACCCTCACGATCGATCAGGACAAAATCGGTCTTCGTGCCACCACCGTCAACGCCAAGGTGAAGCGATCCGGCCATGCGTTCAGCGGGCGGCGTGGATGCGAACGCCCTGGACTACACGATTTACCGTTCCGGATCGGTTTGGGCTGTCGGGCGACAAACCGCGACGCAGCGCCTCATGGAATGCGAGCAGTTGCGGCACGACGATGTAGGGCAACAGCAGGTCGACGTCGTCGGCACTTTCGAGTCCCGGGATCACGATGTTCTCGGCCGGGTTGATGTCATCGCCGCCTTGTCCAGAAACAGCGAACACGCGCCCGGCCGCGGCATTGCGTCGGAGCTCGTCGAGCAGATCCAGATCGTAACGCCGGCTATACGAATCGTTGGACAGAAAGATCATTACGAGGGTGCGCCCGTTGACGATGGTCTTCGGCCCATGCCGGAAGCCCATCGGGGAATCGAATGCAGCGACGATCCCGCCGTCGGTCAGTTCCAGCAACTTGAGTGCGGCCTCTCGCGCGAGCCCTTTGAACACGTGGCTGCCGAGCGCCACGACGCGCTCGTAGCCTTGATCGGAAACCGCCTTTAACCGGGAAGTTTGTGTGCTGATGAGGTATTCCATCGCACGCGCGATCGCCTCGAGACGCGGACGCATTCCCTTGATGCCGCTGAAAGCAGCGATCGCCGCATGGGTCATGCAAGTGAAGCTCGATGTCATCGCGAAGCTCTTGTCGTGCGTCTCCTCAGGCAGCAGCATCTTGAAACAGTCAGGCGCGGAGTCTGCATACTTCGCAAGTGCGCCTTCCGCGTTACAACTGATGATCAGGTGGTGCGCCTCATCCACGGATCGGTCGACCAGCTCGGCCGCGGCGACGCTTTCGGGGCTGTTTCCGGAGCGCGCGAAGGAGACCAGCAGAGTCGGCTTGTGCCGCTGCAGATATATATGTGGCGCGGAAACGATATCAGTCGTCGCGATCGCTTCGACGCTGCATGGCAACCGATTTGCCAGGTACGGACCCAGGCACTCGCCGATAAAGGACGAGCTGCCGGCGCCGGTGAGGATCACGCGCAGTTCCGGCCGGGCGAGCAACGGCCGCAGGAACGCCTCGAGTTCGCGCTGGTGCGCGACCAGGAGCTCATGCGTCTTCAAGAGCATCGCGGGCTGTTGTGCGATCTCGCGCGCGGTCCACAGTGCGCCTCGCGCCTGCAGCGCTGCTTCGTCCATTCCGAGCCAGCTCATGCGTCTGCACCCCCCAACGGCATGCACGCAGAACTATAACCTGCGAGTACGCCACGGACGTGCTCGACCACCAATGCCTTCGGTGCAAGGCTCGCACCGTTGGCACGGGCACTCTGGAAGGCAGACGGGAGGTACTGGCTGATCAGCGCCAGGGGTGGCGGATTCTGCGTCAGGTTGGCGAACAGCTTGTCCTGTGCGGCGACGATGTCGCGCTGCCCCCAGTAATAGCGAATCCGGTCGCTCAGGCTGAATTGGAGATCGTAGGCGAGCTCAGCCCCGCTCAACGTGTAGTACTTCGACCAATGA
>JBATEA010000251.1:0-12189 GCA_049663745.1 Steroidobacteraceae bacterium
GCGCGGATCGCCGCGCTGCCGGGGCTCGCCGGGCGCGTCGATTGGCTGGACGGGCCGCCCGGCGGTTCGTGGCAGGGCGTGGCGCTTGCGAATGAAGTCGTGGACGCGATGCCGGTCGAGCGATTCCGCGCGGCAGCCGCCGGTTGCGAGGCGCTCGGAGTCGTCGCGGCAGGCGAGGGATTCGGATGGCAGCCGCGTGCGGCCGATGCGGCGCTCGCGAGGGCCGTCGCGGATCTCGGCGTCTCACTGCCCGATGGTTACATATCGGAATGGCGGCCGGTGCTGCCGGCCTGGATCATGGCTGCGACCGAAACACTGCAAAGAGGGGCGCTGATCCTGATCGACTACGGCCTGCCGCGCGCGCAGTACTACCATGCGTCACGCGATGGCGGCAGCCTTTGCGCTTTCTACCGGCATCGGCGCGTGGACGACGTATTCGCGCGCCCGGGCCTGCAGGACCTGACGGCCTGGGTCGACTTCACCGCCGTGGCGGAGGCCGCCGCTGCCGCCGGGCTCGAAGTCGCCGGCTTCGCGACCCAGGCGCATTTTCTCGCCGCACTCGGCATCGACCGCGAACTCGCCGCCGGGCTCGAGAACGCGGATTCGCGCGCGGCGGGCAGCCGCGAGGGTCTCGCGCTGCGCCAGGGTGCGTCGATGCTGCTGCTGCCGGGCGAAATGGGCGAGCGCTTCAAGGTCATCGCGCTGACGCGCGACATCGCGGGGCCGCTCCGCGGCTTCAGCTTCCGCGATCTCACGGCAAGTCTGTAGAGTATCGCCATGGATCCGATTCATGCCATCGTGCTCGCGATCGTGCAGGGACTTTCCGAATTCCTGCCGATCTCGAGCTCTGGCCACCTGATCCTCGTGCCGAGCCTGCTCGGCTGGCCGGACCAGGGGCTTGCCTTCGATGTCGCGGTCCATTTGGGCACGCTGATTGCGGTAGTCCTCTATTTCCGCACGCAGCTGATGCAGATGGCGCGCGCGTGGCTGGGCTCGCTCGCCGGCCGCGGCCTGACGCCTGACGGCCGGCTTGCCTGGTGCGTGATCATCGGCACGATCCCGGTCGGCCTCGTGGGCCTCATCTTTGGCGATTACATCGAGCTGATGCTGCGGAACCCCCTGTTCGTCGCGAGCACGCTGGCGGGCTTCGGCATATTGATGTGGCTGGCCGACCGGCTCGGTGCCGAGCGCCGCGATGAATACACGGTCGGCTGGCGCGATGCGCTGCTGATCGGTGCGGCGCAGGCCCTCGCGCTGCTGCCGGGCACTTCGCGTTCAGGAGTGACGATGACGATGGCGCGCGCGCTTGGATTGACGGGCGTGGGCAGTGCGCGTTTTTCGTTCCTGCTCGCAGTGCCTGGCATCGCGATGGCAGGCGGCTATGAGTTCCTGAAGCTGCTGACCGGGTCGGGTAACGGCGCGGACTGGCCGATGATGGGTCTTGGCCTCGTCGTATCGGCCGTGGCCGGCTACCTTTGCATCCACGGGCTGATCAAGTTCCTCGGGCGCCACGGTCTGCTGCCATTCGCGCTTTACCGGCTCTCGCTCGCCGTCGTGATCCTGCTGGTGCTGGGCTGAGCCGCGGGCGTCATCCCATCTGGCGAAGTGCGGCCAGGCGTCTCCGATGCAGCAGCACGCCGATCTGTTCCCCGGGCAACCCCTCGCGATCCGCTTCGGCGAGCGTCGTCCCGAGCACGACAGCGAGCGCCCGAGCCAGGCGCTCGGCCTGTGGATAGGGCCGCTGGCGCCAGCCGCCGCGGCCGCGATAATCCGCCTCGAAGGCGAGCAGCAGCTCGCGGAACCGGTCGGGCCGGCGCATCGCATCGCAGGACTCGAGCAGCTCGAGCAGGGTGCGCGGCCGCAATTCCATCGCGCGGTGCGCAAGGCCATGCCAGCGCGCGGCGAGTTCCGCGAGCTCGCGGTGATCGCCGGGCACGCGCAGGCGTGCGGCAAGCTCGCGGATCATCGTCACGCCGCGCTCTTCGTGGCCACGGTGCGTCGGCCATTGCGAGCGGGGCGTGCGGCCCTTGCCGAGATCGTGCATCAATGCGGCAAACCGGATGCGCGGAACGGGCGTCAGGTCGGCCGCCGCCTGCAGCACGAGTTCCGTGTGCAGGCCCGTGTCGATTTCGGGATGCCATTTCTCCGGTTGCGGTACGCCATAGAGCGCCTCCAGTTCCGGGTAAATGCGCGCCAGCGCGCCGCAATCGTGCAGCAGCTTGAGCCAGGCCTCCGGCGCCGGCTCGGCCAGCGCCTTTTCGGTTTCCTGCCAGACGCGCTCGGCCACGAGTTCGTCGACCTCGCCTGACGCGACCATCACGCGCATCCGCGCGATGGTCTCGGCCGCGACACTGAAGCCGAGCGGCTGGAAGCGCGCGAGGAATCGCGCGACCCGCAGGATGCGCACCGGGTCCTCATTGAAGGCCTCCGATACATGGCGCAGCGTGCGGGCCTCGAGGTCGCGTCGGCCCCCGCAGGGATCGATGAGGCTTCCGTCGGCCGCGCGCGCGATGGCATTGATCGTGAGGTCGCGCCGGCGCAGGTCCTCCTCGAGCGTGACGTCGGGCGAAAACCGCATTTCGAATCCGTGGTAGCCGCGGCCGGTCTTGCGCTCGGTGCGCGCCAGCGCGTATTCCTCGCTGGTCTCGGGGTGCAGGAACACCGGGAAGTCGCGCCCGACCCGGCGGTAGCCGGCGTCCAGCATGGCCTGCGGCGTCGCCCCAACGACCACCCAGTCGCGCTCGCGCATCGGCTGGCCGAGCAGCTCGTCACGGACCGCTCCGCCAACCAGATAGACTTCCATTTCGCCATGTTACCCGATGGCCAAATGCGCCTGATCGCGCGCTTCGCGCTGGTAACGGGAGCCTTCGCGCTCTCGGGCTGCTACTACGTGCACCTGGCTGCCGGGCAACTCGAGATGAACCGACGTCGTGAGCCGATTGCCGAACTCGTCGCTCGCGAGGGCACGGATGAGGTGCTGCGCAGCCGGCTCGACTATGCGAGCGCCGCGCGCAACTTCGCGATTGCCGAATTGGGGCTGCCGGACAACGGCAGCTACCGGAGTTACGCGGACCTGGGCCGGCCCTACGCAACCTGGAACCTGTTCGTGGCGCCCGAGTTCTCGGTCAAGCCGCGGCGCTGGTGTTTCCCGGTCGCTGGTTGCGTCGTCTACCGCGGCTATTTCAAGGAACAGGCTGCGGCTCGCGCGGCGCGCCGCATGGCGGCAAGCGGCAATGATGTCTACATCGGGCCATCGCTGGCTTATTCGACACTCGGGCATCTGCGGGATCCCGTGTTGAACACGATGCTTCGCTATGGCGACGCCGAACTTGCGGCACTCATCTTCCACGAGCTCGCGCACCAGGCGGCCTACGTCCCGGGCGACAGCGATTTCAACGAGGCATTCGCTACCGTGGTCGAAAACGAGGGCGCGCGCCGCTGGCTCACCCATCTCGGGCGCGCCGACGAACTGGACTCCTTTCTCGCGATGGGCCGCCGCGATCAGCAACTCTCCGAGCTGATGGTCGCAACCCGCGCCCGATTGGCGACCCTCTATGCCAGCGGCTCGCATGCCGATGAAATGCGGGCCTCGAAGAGCGCCGAACTCGCCCGCCTTCGCGATTCGATGTCAGCGCTCGGCGTCAAATCCATCGGCGACCTCAACAACGCCCGTCTCGCCGCCGTCGCCGCCTACTACCGCTGCGTCCCGGCGCTGACCAACCTTCTCGCCCAACACAACGGCAATCTTCCTGAGTACTACGCTGCAATCACGGCACTCGCCCACGACACCACCGCTCGCAACCTGCTCTGTCCAGCCGATCGTCGCTGACCGCGGCAACTGGCTAGGGTCTTCTTCGCTACATCTCGGCGCCACGAGCGAGGTGACGGGGTGTCCCCGAGCGGAGCATCAGTTCCGGCGCAGCGAGGGGATACCCCGTCGGATCCCGCTCGCGGCGCAGGCAGTAGTGCTGGAATCAGCGCTTCGTGATCGGTTCTAGCGGCTGGCGTTCTGGCGGTAGCGTGAATAGCGCCCGGCTTGGCCCTGACCGCCGAGATACCGCGGAAGAATGGCAGCCAACGGCTGGGGGTGAATGCCGAGACGCGCGAGGCCGTTGATGCTGCAAACGCTGTCAACGGTGAGAGACCGGAAATTGTCGGTGGAGAAGGGCTTTCCGGGCACGAAATCGCAGATCGCCGCCTGCAATCGGGAAGCCCAGTCCGGCAACCCGATGATCGCACGCGAGAGCCCGAGTTCGTCGCGGACCAGGCAGACGATTTCGCGCAGCGAATAACGATCGGGCCCGCAGAGCTGGTAGCACTCGCTGGCGGTCGCGTCATCGGCCAGCGCGCGCAGCATCGCCGCGACCACGTCCTCGACCCAGACCGGTGCGAAGCGCGCCCGTGGGCGCGCGAGCGGCAGCGCCAGCGGGATCATCCGCAGGAGACCGGCGAACCGGTTCACGAAATCGTCCTCCGGGCCGAAGATCACCGAGGGCTGGAATATCGTCCAGTGCAGGTCCGGTCCCGATTCCTCGCGGATGATGCGTTCCGCGGCGCCCTTGCTCTTCAGGTAATGACTCGCGCCGTCATCCGCATCGGCATTGAGCGCGCTCATCTGCAGCAGGCGTTCCACGCGCCCACGACGGCAGGCATCGACGAGCTTGCGGGCAAGCTCCGTGTGCACACGCCGGAAGCCGCTGCCGTCGCGGCCGCTCTCATTGAGGATTCCAACCAGGTTGACGACTGCCTGCCGGCGGTCGCAGAGGGTGGCGAGCTGACCGGGATCGTGCACGTCGGCCCCGACCAGGCGCAGCGAAGGAATCATCCCGAGGTGACTTGCCCCGGCGGGATTGCGGGTCGGCACGGTGATCCGCCAGCCCTGCCGCGCGAGCGCGGCGCACAGGCGCGTGCCGACGAATCCGGAGCCGCCGAGCACGCAGACAGATGGCGCCGCCATTTGTTGATTATACGGCGGGACGACGCCCGCCCCGGAGCAAGCTCAGCGCAGCGGCAGGATCAGCGTCTGGTTGCCGCGTTGCAGCTGGATCAGCATCGAAGTCTGGTCCTTCGCGACCTCGCGCAGCTGCGCCAGATTCATGATCCGGGTGCGATTGACGGCCACGATTCGGTCGTCGGCCCGGATACCCGCCTGGGCAGCCGGACTGTCCGGCTGGACGCTGCGCACGGTGACGCCGCCGCCCGAACCTTCGGGAGCATCGGCCAGGTCGGCGCCGGTCAGCGCCGAATGGATGCTCTCGGCGTCGGCGAGCTGCGCGACCTCGCGCAGGACGGCCGTCACGCGCCTGGGCTTGCCGTCCCGGAGCAGGTTGATCTCGACCGATTCGCCGACTTGCAGCATGCCGATCACGTTGCGCAGCTCCGGGGCGCCCTTGATCGGCTGGTCGCGCACGCTGGTGATGACATCGCCGGTCTGGATGCCGGCGCGAGCGGCGGCCGAGCCCTCGGTGACCTGCGAAACCAGCGCGCCCTGGACGTCATCCGCGAGGCCGAGGCTCTTGCGGTAATCCGGCGTAATGCTGAGCACCGACACCCCGAGCTGGCCACGGTTGACCTCGCCGTGCTGGATCAGCTGCTCCATCACGGAGCGGACCATATTTGAAGGGATCGCGAATCCGATGCCCATGTTGCCGCCAGAACGCGACAGGATCACCGAATTGATGCCGACCAGCTCGCCGTCCATGCTGACCAGGGCGCCGCCGGAATTGCCGGGATTGATGGCGGCGTCGGTCTGGATGAAATCCTCGTAATTGTCGCGGGTAATGCCCGAGCGGCCGAGGGCGCTGACGATCCCGGAGGTCACGCTGTGCTGAAGGCCGAAGGGGTTGCCGATCGCGATGACGAAGTCGCCGACCTCGAGCTTGGACGAGTCCGCGAGGTGGATTTCAGCGGG
The DNA here is from genome assembly GCA_049663745.1 of Steroidobacteraceae bacterium. Lineage (GTDB taxonomy): Bacteria > Pseudomonadota > Gammaproteobacteria > Steroidobacterales > Steroidobacteraceae > SCUD01. The sequence continues at coordinate 5,912 of JBATEA010000251.1, forward strand.
CAACATTCCTTCCTTGACCCGCACGACAGCAACGTCCGAACGCTCGTCGCTGCCGACGATCTCGGCCTTCAATTCGCGGTCGTCGATCAGCGAGACCGTGATTTCCTTGGCGTTCTTGACCATATGGGCATTGGTGACGATGTAACCGCCCTTCGCGTCGACGATGACGCCGGAGCCGGCGCTCCTGAACTCGCGCTCTTGCGGCGCGGCGTCGGGCGGCAGGCCGAAAAAGCGCCGGAAGCCGGGGTCGTCGAAAAACGGATTCGCCTGGGCCGCCACCGTGCCGCGCACGGCGATGTTGACGACGGCCGGCGCGACGCGCTTGATGATGGGCGCGAAACTGGGTTGCGCCGGATCTCGCGGCTGAGCGCCCGCGGCGATCGGGGCAAGCAGCGTGACAGTGGCGGCGACGGCGGCGAGAAGCTGTCTCATGGGTGCTGGACCTCGGTGATGCGGGGTGTCTGACCGGAACCGATTGCCACAAGTTCCGATGCGCGGCGCGGCCATTTTTCCGCTGTGCGAGCGCATCGCCGCGCGGACAGAGCCTGTTTTATGGCGAATTCGTACCTACAAGATGTTGTGTTGCGCAGAAAATCGGCCGGCATGGGTGGGGATGCCCCGGCCGACCGGAAACTGCCTGAAGTGAGATTTATAAGTAATTGAAATATCACAGTTTTTTTAGGGGTCTTTTTTGTGTCAGGAAATCCTTGACACCAACCCGCCTGCGAAAATAATTTAACAGCCCTGACACAACATCTTGTGGTCGCCTGTGCGGACACGGTGCGAGTCAGCAAAAGAGTCAGGGAGCCTAACGAAATCGATTCCACGCAGCGGCGCAGTGCGCCGGGCAGGCATCGATTTCTCCGGTTTTCGACCAAGGCCGCTGTAATCAGGGGAGCGTCGTAGAGAAAATGAGCACTGCGGTCAAGATCGAGCCGATGGACGTAGACCACATCCCCTTTCAGGAAGCATCGCTCGACATCTGGGACCGGAAATACCGGCTGACGGCGAAAGACGGATCTCCGATCGACATCACGATGGACGACACCTGGCGGCGCGTCGCGACGGCGCTCGCCGGCGTCGAAGACGAGCGCGTGCGCGAGCACTGGAACGAGCGTTTCCTGTGGGCGCTGCGCAAGGGCGCGATCCCCGCTGGCCGCATCATGTCGAATGCCGGCGCGCTGGCGCACAAGCCCGCGACCTCGACGATCAATTGCACGGTCTCCGGCACGGTCCGCGACTCGATGGACGACATCCTGAACAAGGTCCACGAGGCGGGACTGACGTTGAAGGCCGGTTGCGGCATCGGTTACGAATTCTCGACACTGAGGCCGCGCGGAGCCTATGTTTCCGGGGCCGGCGCGCACACCTCCGGGCCGATGTCGTTCATGGACATCTACGACCGCATGTGCTTCACGGTGTCGTCCGCGGGCGGCCGGCGCGGCGCGCAGATGGGCACCTTCGACGTCGGCCATCCGGACGCGATCGACTTCATACGCTCCAAGCGCGAGAACGGCCGGCTGCGCCAGTTCAACCTGTCGCTGCTGGTGACCGACGAATTCATCGAGGCCGTGCGCGGCGATCGCGAGTGGCAGCTGGCATTCCCGCTGCCGGCGCGCGAATACGACCCGGAGCAGCAGGATCTCGAGGACCGGCACAACTACGTGTGGCGCGAGTGGCCCGACACCGAGGGTTACGTGACCAACGAGGACGGTCTGGTCGCCTGCCGGGTCTACAAGAACCTGCCGGCGCGGCGCCTGTGGGACGTCATCATGACGTCCACCTACGATTTCGCGGAACCGGGTTTCGTGCTGATCGACCGCGTCAACGAGATGAACAACAACTGGTGGTGCGAGAACATCCGCGCCACCAATCCCTGCGGCGAACAGCCGCTGCCACCCTACGGCTCCTGCCTGCTGGGCTCGGTGAACCTGACGCGCTTCGTGCGCCAGCCGTTCACCGACGAGGCGAAATTCGACTGGGACGAATACCGCGAGGTGGTGCGCGTTTTCACGCGCATGCTCGACAATGTCGTCGAAATCAACGGCCTGCCGCTCGGCCGGCAGCGCGAGGAAATTGCGCGCAAGCGCCGCCACGGCATGGGATTCCTCGGCCTCGGCTCGGCGATCACGATGCTCGGCATGAAGTACGGCGCGCCGGAATCGGTCTCGTTCACCGAGAATGTCGCGCGCGAGATGGCGATCGCCGGCTGGGAGGCGGGCATCGAGCTGGCCCGCGAAAAGGGCCCGGCGCCGATCATGAATGAGGAATTCGCGGTCACGCGCGCCATGCTGCGCAAGCGCCCGGAGATGGCGCGCGACGGCTGGAAGGTCGGCGACCGCGTGCCGGGCCGCGTGCTGCACGGTCGTTACAGCCGCTACATGCGCCGGCTCGCCGAGGCCGCGCCGGACCTGGTCAAGGAAATCGAGACAGTCGGTGCGCGCTTCACCCACCATTCCTCGATCGCGCCGACCGGCACGATCTCGCTGTCGCTTGCGAACAATGCGTCGAACGGCATCGAACCCTCGTTCGCGCACCACTATTTCCGCAACGTGATCCGCGAAGGCAAGAAATCGAAGGAGCGGGTCGACGTCTATTCCTTCGAATTGCTGGCCTATCGCGTGCTGGTCAACCCGCGCGCGATGCCGGGCTCCACGGCGGCCGGCGAGCGCCTGCCGGATTATTTCATCACAGCCGACGACATCGGGCCGCGCGAGCACGTGGATATCCAGGCCGCGGCGCAGAAATGGGTCGATTCGTCGATCTCGAAGACCGCGAACGTGCCGACCGATTTCCACTACGAGGAATTCAAGAACATCTACCTGTATGCCCACGAAAAGGGCCTGAAGGGCTGCACGACGTTCCGCTTCAATCCTGAGGCGCACCAGGGCGTGCTGGTCAAGGAAGACGACCTGAAGAACACGACCTATGTGTTCACGCTCGAGGACGGCAGCGAGGTCGAGGCCCAGGGCGACGAGGAGATCGAGTACGACGGTGAAGTGCACACGGCTGCGAACCTGTTCGATGCGCTGAAAGAAGGCTATTACGGCAGGTTCTGAGAGGCGGGCAAGGATCGTGGATATGAGCAGAATCAAGTTCGACAAGAAGATCGTCAAGTACCGGGTGCAGAAGCCCGAGCCGGACAAGTCCGCCGCGGGCCAGGCGCGCGAGGGCAAGGCCCGCAAGGACGGCGGCGGCAAGGTCGTGTGGATGCACGAACGCCTCGAGCGCCCCGAGGTGCTGATCGGTTCGACCTACAAGATCAAGACGCCGATCTCGGATCACGCAATGTACCTGACGATCAACGACATCATGTTGAACGAGGGCACCGAGCACGAGCATCGCCGGCCCTTCGAGATCTTCATCAACTCGAAGAATCTCGATCATTTCCAGTGGATCGTCGCGCTGACCCGCATCATATCGGCGGTGTTCAGGAAGGGCGGGGACGTGGCGTTCCTGACCGAGGAGCTGAAGGCTGTGTTCGATCCGCGCGGCGGCTACTGGCAACCGGGCGGAAAGTTCATGCCGTCGATCGTCGCCGAGATCGGCTACGTGGTCGAACGTCACCTGCAGTCCATTGGCCTGATGAAGACCCCGGAGATGGACGAGTCGCGGAAGCAATTGATCGAGTCCAAGCGCAGTGATTGGGAACAGCGCAACCGGCAGCAGGATGCGTTCGCCAAGAGCAGCTATCCGCAAGGCGCGCAGCTGTGCGTGAAATGCAGCACGGCGGCGGTGGTCATGATGGACGGTTGCATGACGTGCCTCGCCTGCGGCGAGTCCAAGTGCGGCTAGGCGCCAGGATTTTGATCCACGCGCGTGCCGGGTCCCCGCCCGGCGGCACCTGACGACAGGTGCTGCGCGTGTACTCCCAGGCGGCCTTCGGGCCGCCTTTTTTCCGGCGGTGCAGTGACCAGATGATGCGGGCGGCCTTGGGGCTCGCACTCATGCTCGCGATGACCGCGGCCTGCACAACCCAACGCATCGACGTGGATGCCGCTCAGTCGCGGGAGCAGAACGCGATCGTGCGCGCCGACCCGGCATTCTCCGCCGGGCTGCCGGTGCAGCTGCGCCTGCGCAAGGCGGGGGGCCGGAAAGTCGCATTTCATGCGAGCGCGGTCGAGCTGCCGCCGGGCCATCACTCCCTGCTGGTGGATTGCCGCGTACTGGAAAGCGGCGTGACCCGCCGGTTCGTGGTCGAGGCCGACCTCGAGCCCGGCCGCCAGTACCGCCTGGTGGCACGCGCGACGGCGCGAAATTGTGATGCGGTCGAAGTGATCGCGCACTGAACGGCCATGGCGCGGCCGCGGCGCTATACTCTCGCGCCGAATGGCCCAAGTGTTCCTCAAGTCAGCATTTCTCGCGGCGCTCCTGGCCGTGCTGCCCGCGTCCGCCGATTCGATCGCCGAACGGGCGGCGCCGGCTGGCGCGCTGACGCCGGCCGATCGCGTGATCGTGCACAAGTCGGAACGCCGCATGGAGTTGCTGCGCGAGGGCCGCACGATCGCGAATTACAAGGTCTCGCTGGGCCTCAATCCCAATGGCCACAAGCAGCGCGAGGGCGATTACCGCACGCCGGAAGGCAGCTACCACCTGACGCGCCGCAACGCGCGCAGCGATTTCTTCCTGTCGGTGCAGGTCTCCTATCCCGAACCGGCGGACATTGCGCTGGCGCGCCGCAACGGCTGGTCGCCCGGCGGCCTGATCATGGTGCACGGACTGCCGAACGCTCCGAAATACCCGCGCGACCGCTACCTGCACACCGACTGGACCGACGGCTGCATTGCACTGTCTAATGAAGACATGCTTGATTTCTGGCTGTTGACCGGACCCGGCACGCCGATCGAGATCCATCCGTGATCCCTGCGACCGATCGCGACCTGGCAGCCGTCGTGCATGCGCGGGTGTCGCCGAAGGGCGTGCTCGAGAATCTTTCGCAGCAGGAGGTCGACAAGCTGCTGGATCGCGGCCAGGGCGGCCTCTATCCGCTGTTCCGGCGCTGCGCGCTCGCGGTGCTGAACTCCGGCACGCTGATCGACGACGCGCGGCTCATATTTGACGCCTACAGGGATTTCGAGCTGCGCATCATGCGCGAGCCCTGGGGCATCAAGCTCGAAATGCATCATGCGCCGGGCAGCGCGTTCGTGGACGGCGAGATGATCCGCGGTGTCAAGGAACACCTGTTCGCAGTGCTGCGCGACATCGTCTACACGCACAACGAAATCGTCGCGCGCTTCGACCTGCGCGACCCGGCCGGCGTGACGAACGCGATCTTCTGCATCCTGCGCAATGCCCGCGTGCTCGACCACAAGGGCCGCCCGGACCTGGTCGTATGCTGGGGCGGGCACTCGATCCCGCGCGAGGAATACGACTATACGAAGAAGGTCGGCTACGAACTGGGCCTGCGCGGCCTGTCGGTCTGCACCGGCTGCGGTCCCGGCGCGATGAAGGGCCCGATGAAGGGCGCGACGATCGGCCACTCGAAGCAGCGCATCCGCGACGGGCGTTACATCGGGGTCACGGAACCGGGAATCATCGCGGCGGAGCCGCCGAACCCGATCGTCAACCAGCTCGTGATCCTCCCGGACATCGAGAAGCGGCTCGAGGCCTTCGTCCGGCTCGGCCACGGCATCATCGTGTTCCCGGGCGGCGCCGGCACGGCCGAGGAAATCCTCTACCTGCTGGGCATCCTGCTGGAACCGGCCAACACCGAGCAGAAATTGCCGCTGGTTTTCACCGGCCCGCACGAGAGTGCGGCCTACTTCGTGCAGCTGGACCGCTTCATCGGGCTGGTGCTCGGCCCGGAGGCGCAGAAGCGCTACCGGATCATCATCGCGGACCCGCCCGAGGTTGCGCGCGAGATGCAGCGCGGCTTCGATGCGGTGCGCCGTTCGCGGCGCCGCGCGGGCGACGCCTACAACTTCAACTGGCTGCTGCATGTCCCGCCGCCGTATCAGCAGCCGTTCGAGGTCAGTCACGCGGCGATGTCGGGACTGACGCTCTCGATGCAGCAACCGGTGCATGAACGGGCTGCGAACCTGCGCCGCGCCTTTTCCGGCATCGTCGCCGGCAATGTGAAGGAGCAGGGCATCCGGCTGATCGAGGAACAGGGCCCGTTCGTGATCCACGCCGACAAGCAGATTGCGAAGCCGCTCGATGAATTATTGCGCGCTTTTGTCGCGCAGGGGCGCATGAAACTGGTCGGTGAGTACCGGCCGAGCTACCGCATCGCCTGAACGCCGCGCGCCGCGCGGTTCCCAGCCCGCGGCCTGTGACCC
>JBATEA010000252.1:0-2908 GCA_049663745.1 Steroidobacteraceae bacterium
ATCTAGGCCGTTGACCATGAACGCGTCCTGAACGCTGGAATGGCATCCTGACGGACGGATTTGCTAGGGAATCTCGGCCTTTGCGGCCGTCCAGAGACTGTCCAGCAGTTCCGCGCCGGCATCGCCCACCGCGATGCCGCGGGCCGCGAGTGCCTGTTCCAGGTGGGCATAACGGCGCTCGAAACGCCGATTGGCGTGACGCAGGGCCGTTTCGGCGTCGACGTCGAGATGCCGCGCCAGGTTGACGACGGAGAAAAGCAGGTCGCCGAGTTCCGCTTCCCGGCGGCCGGCCTCCGCGCCGTCGCCCAATACCCGGTCGAGTTCGCCGAGTTCCTCGTCGATCTTGGCGCGCGGCCCGTGGGCGTCCGGCCAGTCGAAGCCCACATCGGCGGCACGCCGGCCGAGTTTTCGCGCCCGCGACAATGCAGGCAGCGCCGGCGGAATGCCGGCAAGCGCCCCATGGCCCTGCCCCTGGGCGGCGCGTTCGCCGGCCTTGAGTCTTTCCCAGACCCTGGACTGCTCATCGGCATCGGCAACCGGGGTATCGCCGAATACATGGGGGTGGCGCCGCGTCAACTTGTCGCAGATTGCATCGACGACGTCGTCGAACGCAAATGCGCCGCGCTCGCTTGCGAGTTGCGCGTGGAATGCGACCTGGAACAACAGATCCCCGAGTTCGTCGCGAAGTGCCGCAAGATCGCCGCGTTCGATCGCATCGGCCACCTCGTATGCCTCCTCCAGGGTGTGCGGGGCAAGCGAGCGGAAATCCTGCTGCAGATCCCAGGGGCAACCGGCGACCGGGTCGCGCAGGCGCGTCATGATCGCGAGCAGGCGCTCAATCGCCATGGAGTGCTGTACCGCCCAACACTTCCCTCAGTGTGAGCAGCATGCCCGCCGTCGCACCCCAGATCCTGTGGTCGCCCCAGGGCAGGTCGAGCACTTCCAGGTTCTCATCGCCGACCCGGTGGATCCGCTTCGCGTGCGTTGCCGGGTCGAGCAAGTGCCGCAGCGGCGCCTCGAATGTGCCGGAAACCTCGGTCGGATCCAGCACCAGTTCGAAGCCGGGCCTGACCAGGCCGACGACTGGCGTCACGCGATAGCCGCTGATGACCACGTGGTCCGGCAAGCAGCCGATCACCTCGATGAACTCGCGGCGCAGGCCGATCTCCTCCTCCGTCTCGCGCAGTGCGGCTGCGACTGCGTTCTCGTCACCCGGCTCCAGCCGGCCCCCGGGAAAGGAAATCTGTCCCGGGTGGTGTTTGAGCGCAGTCGCGCGGTGGGTCAGCAACACGGTCAGTTCCTCGCCCCGATCCACCAGCGGGATCAGGACCGCGGCCGGGGTCGGCTGCGCCGGGAACATCGCGCGCATCCGCTCCAGGGAAGCCCGGGAGACCCCGCCGACACGCACATCGGAATCCGTGTAGCAGCAGCCGGTCAGGCGGCTGCGCAATTCCCGTCTGAGTGCCGCCGCCGGCAGCCGGTGCAATTCCGGTGTCGGGGCATGGATCACGGCTCGCCCGGCGTCGTGTCGCCACGCGCCAGCCGCGCCGGATCGAGCAGCCGGGCGAGCTTGTCGCGCGGCAATCCGGTCTCCTCGACCGCAACATCGAGGATCGGGCGGCGCTCCGCGGCCGCGCGGCGCGCGATCGCTGCTGCGCGGTCGTAGCCAATTTCCGGCGCGAGCGCGGTCAGCAGCATCGGGTTGCGCGCCAGCGTCTCCGCAAGCGCGCCGGCATTCACGCTGAGACCCGCGATCGCGCGGCGAGCGAGCGCGCGCGCCGAGTCGGCGATCAATTCGATGCTCTGCAGCAAGCCGTGGGCGATCAGCGGCAGCATCACATTGAGCTGGAAGTTCCCGGAGGCGCCGGCCATTGCGACCGCCAGGTCATTGGCCATGACCTGCATCGCCGCCATCGCGACCGCCTCCGGGATCACCGGATTGACTTTGCCGGGCATGATGCTGGAACCGGGTTGCAGTGCCGGCAGCGAGATTTCATGGAGTCCGGCCAGCGGTCCGGAATTCATCCAGCGCAGATCGTTGGCAATCTTCATCAGCGCGACCGCCGCGCCACGCAGCTGGCCGGACAGCTCCACGGCCGTGTCCTGCGATGCCAGGCTCGCGAACCGGTCAGGCGCCGCGACGAGCGCGAGGCCGGTTTTTGCCGCGAGGCGCGCGATTGCACGCTCGGCAAACTGCGGATGCGCATTGACTCCGGTGCCGACTGCGGTTGCGCCGAGCGCGACCCGGTGCAGGCGTGGCGCGACCGCCGCGAGCCGCACGGCCGCGTCCTCGATCTGCGTCTGCCAGGCGTGCATCTCCTGCCCGATCGTGATTGGAAGAGCGTCCATCAGGTGCGTGCGCCCCGCTTTGACGTGATCGCCCACCTGGGCGGCCTTGTCGGCGATTGCGCGCGCGAGTTCGGAAAGCGCAGGCAACAGCGCATCGCGCAACTCGAGCGCCGCGGCCAGGTGAATCGCAGTCGGGATGACGTCGTTGCTGCTCTGGCAGCGGTTGACGTGGTCATTTGGATGCACGGCGCCGCCGAGCCGGGCGGCCGCCAGATGGGCGATCACCTCATTGGCATTCATGTTGGTGCTGGTACCCGACCCCGTCTGCATGATGCCGACCGGAAACTGCCCGGCATGCTTGCCGGCGGCGATTTCAGATGCGGCCGCCGCAATCGCCGCCGCGAGCCGTGGTTCGAGTTCGCCGAGCTCGCCGTTGGTCTCGGCCGCGGCCCACTTGATCAGGCCGAGGGCCCGGATCATCGGCATCGGCATCGGCAGTCGGCCGATCTGGAAATTGTCGACGGCACGCTGGGTCTGGGCGCCCCAAAGCGCCGACGCGGCCACGCGGACCTCGCCGAGGCTGTCCTTTTCGATGCGGTCGTTGGCGCTCACGGGTAAC
>JBATEA010000253.1:0-3041 GCA_049663745.1 Steroidobacteraceae bacterium
GCCTCGGCGCTCGGTGTCGCGGCCATGCTGCTGACGGGCTGCCTGCGCTGGCAGGACGCGACCGATGCACTGTCCTCCAAGGTGATCCTGATTGTCGTCGCCAGCCTCGCGATCGGTGAGGCGATGATGACGACCGGCATGATCGCCGCCGCCGGCAATTCGCTCGCGTTGCTGACCGCCTACGTGCCGCTGGCCGCAATGGTTGCAGCGCTGATGCTCCTGATGGCGCTCGTGACGAATTTCGTCTCGAACAACGCGGCCGCGATTATCGGCACGCCGATTGCCGTGACCATGGCGGCGTCGCTCGGCGTGGACCCGCGCCCATTCGTGCTGGCGGTGCTGTTCGGCGCCAATATCTGCTTCGCGACACCGATGGCTTACCAGACCAACCTGATGGTGGCGGCCGCAGGAGGCTACCGTTTCAAGGATTTCGTCCGCGCCGGTCTGCCGCTGGCGATACTGATGTGGATGACGCTCACCTGGCTGCTGGCCAGGGAGTACGCTCTGATCTGACAGGCGGGAAATGCATCATGCGCTGGCAGGGACGCAGGCAGAGCGACAACATCGAGGACCGCCGCGGCATGCGCATCGGCCGTACCGCCGGCATTGGCGGAGTCGGCCTGGTCGCCGTCTATCTCATCAGCATGTATTTCGGCGTCGATCCGGCGGTGCTGCTCGGCGGCATACAAAGCTCGCAGGTCGGCACGGAGCCCGGGAGTTCGGAGCCTTATCAGGAATCGGCGCACGAGGCGGAGCAGCGCCAGCGTATCGCCGTCGTGCTCGCGGACACCGAAGACGTCTGGGGCGCGGTGATGGCGGACATGCGCGGCAGCTACCGCAGGCCGAAGCTGACATTGTTCTCGGGCGCCGTCGAATCGGGCTGCGGCGTCGCCGAATCCGCGATGGGGCCTTTCTACTGCCCGGCGGACGAGCGCGTCTTCATCGACCTGTCATTCTTCGACGAAATGGAGCAGGGCCTCGGCGCCGGCGGCGATTTCGCGCAGGCCTATGTCGTCGCGCATGAAGTCGGCCACCACGTCCAGAACCTGCTCGGCACCTCGGCGCAAATGCAGGAACGGCGGCAGCGCGTCGGCGAGATCGAGGCCAACCAGCTGAGTGTTCGCCTCGAATTGCAGGCGGACTGCTACGCAGGTCTCTGGGCGAAGCATGCCGACCAGGCGGCCTCGATTCTCGAGGCGGGGGACATCGACGAGGCGCTCGGCGCCGCCAGTGCGGTCGGTGACGACCGCCTGCAGCGCCGCGCCGGCGGCCAGGTCGTCCCGGATTCCTTCACGCACGGCTCGTCGGGACAGCGCACGCGCTGGTTCCGCCGCGGATTCGACACGGGCACGCTCGAGGCCTGCGACACTTTCAGCGCCGCCGACCTCTAGGGGCGCCTCAGGACGCGGCGCCGGCGGTCGAGGGCTTGTCCGCCTGCCCGGCGTTCTCGAAGCGGTAGCGCAGGTCGGGCCCGGCCATGCCGCCGCTGACCAGCTCCGAAACGCCCTCGCCGGCAGCGGTTCCGGTGAAGAGAACCATCAGGAGGACTCGTGCATGCCCTGGCATGCGGAAGCTCCGCGTCCCATGTTTCAAGGCTGCCGGCCGATGCGGCCGGCGCACTGACCTGGACCAACGCCACCCCCGGGGTCCGGAAGCGGCTGTTGGTTAGAATGGGGCCCATGAGCGCACACAACCATCCGGTGCCGGAAGCCTTCGCGAGGGACGCCAGGGTCAAGGCCGCCGACTACGACGCGATGTACAGCGAATCGCTGCGCGATCCCGAAGGATTCTGGGCGCGCATCGCGAAACGCATCGACTGGATGCGCTTCCCGAAACGCATCAAGGACACCTCCTTCGACATCGAGGATTTCCACGTTCGCTGGTTTGAGGACGGCGAACTGAATGTGTCCGTCAATTGCCTCGACCGCCAACTCAGCACGCGCGGCGACAAGACTGCGTTGCTGTTCGAAGGCGACGATCCCGGCGCCTCGCGCGCGATCAGCTATCGCGAGCTGCATGCCGAGGTCTGCCGCTTCGGCAATGCGCTGCGCGCGGCGGGCGTCGCCAGGGGCGACCGGGTCACGATCTACATGCCGATGATCCCGGAGGCGGCGGTCGCGATGCTTGCCTGCGCCCGCATCGGCGCCGTCCATTCGGTCGTGTTCGGCGGCTTCTCGCCGGAATCGCTGGCGGGCCGCATCCAGGATTGCGAATCCACGCTCGTCATCACGGCGGACGAGGGCCTGCGCGGCGGCAGGAAGATTTCGCTGAAGGCGAATGTGGATGCCGCGATTTCGTCGCATCGACTCGCCGTCAGGCACGTGATCGTGGTGCGCCGCACGGGTGGCGCGGTCAACTGGGTTGCCGGCCGCGATCTGTGGTACCACGAGCTGACGGCCGCGCAAAAACCGGTCTGCCAGCCCGAGCGCATGAACGCGGAAGATCCGCTGTTCATCCTCTACACCTCGGGTTCGACCGGCCAGCCCAAGGGCGTGCTGCACACGAGCGGCGGTTATCTCGTCTACGTCAACTTCACGTTCTCCTGCGTCTTCGATTACCGTGAAGAGGACATTTTCTGGTGCACCGCGGACGTCGGCTGGGTCACCGGCCACAGCTACATCGTGTACGGCCCGCTGTCGAACGGCGCGACCAGCCTGATGTTCGAAGGCGTGCCGAATTACCCGGACCTGTCGCGCTTCTGGCGGGTCGTCGACAAGCACAGGGTCACGATCTTCTATACCGCGCCGACCGCGATCCGCGCATTGATGCGCGAAGGCGAGGCGCCAGTGAAAGCCTGCTCGCGCCGGAGCCTGCGCCTCCTCGGCACGGTCGGCGAGCCGATCAATCCCGAGGCCTGGGAGTGGTATTACCGCGTGGTTGGCGACAGCCGCTGCCCGATCGTGGATACCTGGTGGCAGACCGAGACCGGCGGCATCCTCATCACGCCGTTGCCGGGCGCGACCCGGCTCAAGCCGGGGTCGGCGACGCGTCCGTTCTTCGGCGTGGTGCCGGCGATCGTGGACGACAAGGGCAAGGTGCTC
>JBATEA010000254.1:0-3156 GCA_049663745.1 Steroidobacteraceae bacterium
GCTTTAGCGCGGCGCCACGTAGCCGCCGCGCAAGCCGCGCGGCGACAGCACGATCTGCCACAGCTGCGAACGGCGCGCGCGAAAACTGGCCATCGATATCGACAGGTAGTAACGCCACATGCGGCGAAAGCGTTCGTCGTAGCGCCCGCCCAGGGCCTGCCATGAGCGCTCGACATTGGCCCGCCATGCGATGAGCGTCCGGTCGTAGTCGGTGCCGAAGTTGTGCCAGTCCTCGATGATGAACAGGCCGTTGCTCGCGGCGGCAATCTGTGCGGCGGACGGCAGCATCGAGTTCGGGAAGATGTACTTGCCGATCCACGGATCCATGGTGCGCGTCGTTTCATCGCTGCCGATCGTGTGCAGCAGGAACAGGCCGTCGTTTGCGAGACATGAGCGGGCGAGCTCGAAAAAGCGCCGGTAGTTTGCGAAGCCGACGTGCTCGAACATGCCGATGGACAACACGCGGTCGAAGCGGCCGGAAACCGCGCGATAGTCCTGCAGCCGGATCTCGATCGGCAACCCGCGGCACAGTTCCCGGGCCAGCGCCACCTGTTGCTCTGACACCGTCACGCCGACGCCGGCGGTGTGATAACGCTCAGCCGCGAACTTGAGCGCCTCTCCCCAGCCGCAGCCGATGTCGAGCAAGCTCATGCCCGGGCCCAGGCCGAGCTTGCGGCAGGCGAGGTCGAGCTTGTGTTCCTGGGCCTCGTCCAGGTTGGCGGCCCTTGGCCAGTAACCGCAGCTGTAGACCAGCCGTTTGCCCAGCATCGCGCGGTAGAGGTCGTTGCCGAGATCGTAGTGATGCCTGCCGATCTCGAATGGCCGCCGCTTCGGCAGGTTGAAGAAGCGGGAACGCAGGGCAAACCAATAGTCGTCCAGCGTGTGGACGCGGCGGTCGAGCCGCGCCTCCAGCAGGTGGCAGAACATCGAATCGAGCTCGGCTGCGTCCCAGCTGCCGTCCATGTAACTCTCGCCCAGGCCGAGCGAGCCATGGGCCAGCACGCGGTGAAGGAAGGCGTCGTCGTGGACCCGGATGTCCCAGGGCCGATCGCCGTCGAGCCGGATGTCGGCGCTGTCCAGCAGGCGCTGGATGCGATCTCTTGCGCTCATGCTATTCCGTGAAACCGTGCACTGCGGCCACCGCCACCCTGCCGGCCGCGCCCGATCTGTGACCGGTTTGGCGTCCTGCGACGCCATATTAAGTCACCATCTGGCGAGTTTCCCGGGGGTCTGCCCGGATATTCAGGCACCCCGGCGAATGGGAGTTGTCTTGATGGAACTGCAATCAGGCCAGCAGCCAAACAGGGCCCTGAGCGGATCCCCGGCGCCCTGGCCTGGCCGGCCGGCGGCCTGGTTCCTGCTGCTGTCCGCAAGCTTTGCAGGCCTGGTGCTGCTGGCACCCCATTTCCGGAATCTTGCCGGACCTGCGCGCCTGCTGGCCTGGCTCGTGGGACCGCTGGCAGTGCTGCTGTTGGCGCGCCGCGCATATTCGAAGGGCGCGGCCGCGAATGCGGACGCCGCGAATGCTGCGGATGGCGCAGTCAGCCGGCTGACGCGCCTGCACGACACGGCCGACCGCAAGGACATCGAAGAACAACTGCGGCGCCTCGCATTCCATGACCCGCTGACGCTGCTCGCCAACCGCGCGCTGTTTCGCGATCGCGTCGAGCATGCGCTCGCCGTCAGCAGACGCAGCGATCGCGGCGTCGCGATGCTGTTCATCGATCTCGACAATTTCAAGTCCATCAACGACAGCTTCGGCCACAGCGAGGGCGATCGTGTGCTGAGTGCCAGCGCCCAGCGCCTGATCCAGTGCACGCGCAGCGGCGACACCGTCGCGCGCCTCGGCGGCGACGAATTCGCAGTGCTGCTGGAGAACCTGGCCGGCCGGGATCCCGTGGTCGAGATCGCGGGCCGGATCGTCGCGGCGCTGCAGGAGCCGTTCCCGTTCCTCGGCAGCGACCTGCGCATCTCAGCGAGCATCGGCGTCGCGCATGCGACGCCGGACGACGGCGTGGAGGAATTGCTGCGCAATGCCGACGTCGCGATGTATTCGGCGAAATCCCAGGGCAAGGGCCGCTTTGCCATCTTTGTCGCTGAAATGCCGGACGTTGCGAACATGCGCCTGCAGGTCGAGGCGGAACTGGCGCAGGCACTGGTCCATGGCGAGTTCCAGCTCCACTACCAGCCCATCGTCGAACTGCGTTCGGGCTACCTGCTGGGTGTCGAGGCGCTCGTGCGCTGGCGGCATCCGCAGCGCGGTCTCGTGGCGCCTGGCGAATTCCTCGGCATCGCGGAGGGATCCGGGCAGATGATCGCCCTGGGGCGCTGGGTATTGCGCCAGGCTTGCACGGAAGTGAAGACCTGGCAGTCGCGATTGCCGGAAGGCCGGCAGATTCGGCTCGCGGTCAATGTGTCCATCGGGCAGTTGCGCGACTCGGATCTCGTCGCCGACGTGTCGCAAGCGCTTCAGGAATCCGGGCTCGATCCGGGCTGCCTGGTCATCGAAGTGACCGAGAGCGTGCTGATGCACAACACCGAAAGCATGCTGGCCAAGCTGAACCAGCTGAATAAACTCGGCGTGCGCATCGCCATCGACGACTTCGGCACCGGCTACTCGTCGCTTGCCTACCTGCACCGATTCCCGATCGACATCGTGAAAATCGACCGTTCCTTCATCGAGGACCTCGGTGGCGTCGAAGACGGCGCGGCGCTGGCGCACGCGATCATCACGCTCGGCAATACCCTGGGCCTCGAGGTCATCGCCGTGGGCGTCGAGCTCGAAAGCCAGCAGCGCGAACTGATCGAGCTGGGTTGCGTGGCGGGCCAGGGCTATTTCTACGCGAAACCGGGCCCGCTTCAGGATCTCGAGCGTTCCGTGCACATGAAGCGCCGCCGCACGATGGCGGACACACTGCCACAGGGCGCAAGGTTCACCGCCACCGGGCGTTTTCTGATCGCGAGCCTGAAGCGCTCCGAACCCCTGCCGGCGGCCAGCGGCACCTTCGGCCCGGCTCCGCGCAAATAAGCTGATTAAAAACAAGTGGTTGTGTTGAATGCGGGGCGCCATCGGGTGCCCCAGGGCGCTTCATCGGCAGGCCCAAAACCGTTACCCTAGGCGCCCTTTTTTGATCCGGGCCCAGGTCGAACCATGAG
>JBATEA010000255.1:0-2989 GCA_049663745.1 Steroidobacteraceae bacterium
GGAATGATCATGCTGGTGCTGATCACGCTGATGCTGATCACGGCGCTCAATCTGGGTACCACGAACTTCCGGGCCATGACCAACATGCAGTTTCGCAGCGAAGCGATCGCCGCCGCGAACAAGGCGATCCAGCAGGTCATCAGCTCGCCTTTCACCGCGGCGCCCACCGCGGAAACCATCAATTTCGACGTCAACAATGATGCCAACACCGATTACGTCGTGCAGGTCGCGGTGCCGCAATGCGTCTACGCGGCGCAGGCCTTCGGCGCGGATCCGAGCAGCCTGTCATTGCCGCCGACCATGTCCGCGTCCTCGACCTGGAATACCGTCTGGGACCTCGACGCCAGCGTCAATGGCGCTGAGAACGTCGGCGGTGCGGAAGTGCGCGTGCACTCCGGCGTGCGGGTATTGCTGACGGAAGCCGAAAAGAACGCGGTATGCCCATGAAACAGGATTTACGCAGGAGAATGCCCATGAACGCCAGGCTCATTGCCGGCGCGCTGCTGGCAGGCAGCTTGATGATCGGCCAGAGCGCCGCCAACGCCGAGGACATCGATCTCTTCGTCCAGCCGGCGGGCGTGGCCACTGGCGTACCGAACGTCCTGCTGGTCCTCGACAACACGGCGAACTGGGGCCGCAGCGTGGACGGACAGGCGATCTGGATCAACGAGCTGGACGCCTTGATCACGACTTTGACCAACCTGCCAGTCAATGACGACGGCACGGCCGTGGTGCGGGTCGGCGTGATGATGTTCAACGAGACCGGCAACCCGAACAACAACGTTGCTGGCGGGTATGTCAGGGCGGCGATTCGCAACATGACCCTCGCCAACAAGACGAAGTACATGGCCATGCTGACCAGCTTCAACGTCAACACTGACAAGTCCAACAACGGCAAGACAGGCCTGGTCATGGCGGAGGCCTGGCGCTATTACGCGGGACAGGCGCCTTACGCCGGCAACAGCAAGGTCAAGACCGATTACCTCGGCAATGTGACGGCCAGCAACACGGCGGCGACCAGGGCCGTGCATGCCTTGGCCGGCAACGCGATCAACTCGTTCGCGGGGTCGCCCTACAACAGCCCCGTGGCGCTCGGGGATTGCGGCCGCAACTACATCGTCTACATCAGCAATGGCGCGGCGCAGGACAACAGCTCGGACATCATGACCGGCACGACGATGCTGGCCACGGCGGCGAGCGGCGAGAACATCAATGGCGCGACCACGACGATCCCGATCTCGCCGAGCGGATCGCAGTCCAACATGGCCGACGAGTGGGCCCGGTTCATGCGCCGCAGCAGCCTCGGCATCATCAGCTACACGGTGGATGTGGACAAGATCGCGACGGGTCAGGGCCCGGGCTGGAGCGCGCTCTTGCAGAGCATCGCGGGCGTCAGCAATGGCCGGGATTTCAGCGTGACCTCCGGCAACGGCGGCGCCGATCTCACCGACGCGCTCGGCCGCATCTTCTCCGAGATCCAGGCCGTCAACAGCGTGTTCGCCTCGGTCAGCCTGCCGGTCAACATCACGACCCAGGGAACATTCCTGAACCAGGTCTACATCGGGCAGTTCCGGCCCGACGGCGACGCGCTGCCGCGCTGGCCGGGCAACCTGAAGCAATACAAGCTCGGCCTCGTCAGCAACCAGTTGAGGCTACTGGACGCCGATGATTTCAGCGCCATCAATCCGGGGACCGGGTTCCTGACGGAATGCGCCCGCAGTTTCTGGACACCGACCACCGTCGATGCCTACTGGGCGTTCTATCCGCAGGGCGACTGCCTGGCGGTTCCGAATTCGGACGTGTCCAACTATCCGGACGGCAATATCGTCGAGAAGGGCGGGCAGGGCTATCGGCTGCGCAATGCAAGCACCCGCACGATGAAGACCTGCAGCCCGGTGTTTGCGTCCTGCACGACGCTGACCGATTTCAACACGGCCAACGCCAGTATCACGGACACGTTGCTGGGTGCTGCCGACAGCACCGAGCGCAATGCGCTGATCGACTGGCAGCGCGGTGAGGACCTCGACGACGAAAACGTCAATGGCGCCACGACCACCGAAATGCGCCCGTCCGTGCACGGCGACGTGCTGCATTCGCGGCCGATCGCGATCAACTACGGCCCGACCTCCGCGCCGGACGTCGTCGTGTTCTACGGCGGCAATGACGGCGTGCTGCGCGGCGTGATCGGCAATCGCAGCGCTGCCATCGGCAGCTTTGCCGCCGGCGATGAAATATGGTCCTTTGTCGCGCCGGAATTCTACGGCAAGATCAAGCGCCTGCGCGCCAACGCGCCGGCGATCAGTTTTAAGGATGCGACGCCGACGACTCCGGCGCGGGAACCCAAGGTCTATGGCTTCGACGGGCCGATCGCGTCTTATCAGGATGCGAGCAACAAATGGATCTTCCCGACGATGCGCCGCGGCGGCCGATTCCTCTACGCCTTCGATGTCACGAGCATGGCGAGCAGCCCGGGCAGCGCCACGCTGAAGTGGAAGCGGGGATGCCCGAACCAGGCCGACGACTCGAACTGCTCGAGCGGATTCGACGGCATCGGTCAGACCTGGTCTGCGCCGCAGGTCCTGAAGACCAACGGCTACACCGACATCGTCGGCGCGAAGCCGATGCTGATGTTCGGTGGCGGCAATGCCAGCTGTGAGGATACAGACCCGCATACCTGCACGTCGGCCGCGAAGGGTCGCTACGTTTATCTTATGGATGCCGACGACGGCACGCTGCTCAGGACCTTCACGACCGACCGGCCGGTGGTCGCGGATGTTTTCATCGTGCCCGATGGCACGACCGGGCTCGCGAAATTCGCCTATGTGGCCGACATGGGCGGCAACATCTATCGCATCTCGGGCAGCACCGCGAACCTGCCTTTCGGCGCGACCCTGCCAGCCAGCTGGACGATCACCAAGATTGCCTCGCTCGGCTGCGACAGCGCCTCGGCGACCAGCCCGTCGCTCGGCTGCCTGATGAACCGCAAGTT
>JBATEA010000256.1:0-9365 GCA_049663745.1 Steroidobacteraceae bacterium
GCTGGAACCACGGCCGCCGGGCCCTGATCACCCGGAGTCGGTCATCTACGCATTGCGGATCGCCGGCTGATAGCGCGCCTGGTTCAGCGCGGCGTGCCGGATTGCGATCGCTTCCTCGACCCATTCGTCCAGGTAGTTCTTGATATAGCCGTGAACCTCGACGCTGGTTGTATATGGCGGATCGTAGGCTTTGACGACGCTCGATATCCGGTCGGGCCCGCCACTGATGGCGATCCTGTCGAACGGGTTGGCTCCCTTGGCCGACTGATTGCCGATGCGATCCTTCAGGTTGTGGACGTAGACGCCCACGACACCCATACCTTCGTTCCAGGACTGCCGGACTTCGTGATTGATCCACAGGCGCCCGGCGGTCGTCGGGCCGATCAGGACCACGATGCAGTGGCGCCCGGCCAGCTGGGCGCTGATCCAGCGCTCGATCGCGACGTCGCCGCCCCGGGTAATCCTGTCCCACTCGTTGTCGGTGACCGGGGCATTGCATTCCAGGACCGCCGAGCTGCGGACCAGGAGGGCACGCCATTGGTCCATCTTGTAGTGGTAGCTGAGAAAGACTTTGTGGCCCACAAGGTGCTCCTGACCCCAGTCCGCAGAGCTTGCGAGGTCTTGGGATCAATAATCTCTGCCACGAGGTCCGGAGAAATCTCACCCAGGAATGAAGAAATATCGGAAGTGCAAAATCCTGTAATTCGCGGTTTCCTTGGACCCCACGTCACTGACTGCAAAAAAGTGACTCCGATCGCCCCTACTGGGAAAGCGATGTCCCGTGACGTGACGTGTGTCGCGTTCCAATTACGGTCAATGGACTACTTTTCATAAGCGGGCCGAAGCGCCAGCTAAGTGCTTGATTCCAAGGAGGGGTCTTCGTGCCTGAATCTCGCTGGACCAGGAAGTACCTGCTATTGCTCGCGGTGTTCGCGCTCTTCGACGCGACGGCTGAGGAGGCCCCGAGTCTGCTGGACCTCAGTATCGAGGAGCTTGCCAACCTTCAAGTGACATCAGCGTCGCGCGTCGAAGAAAGCCTGCGCGATGCGGCGGCCGCGGTGTTCGTCATCACGGCGGACGACATCCGCCGCTCCGGCGTCACGAGCATCCCGGAGGCTCTGCGGCTTGCGCCCGGCGTCGAGGTTGCGCGTCTGGGCACTCATTCGTGGTCGATATCCATCCGCGGCTTCAACAGCAACGTCGCCAACAAGCTGCTGGTGCTGATCGACGGTCGCAGCGTCTATTCGCCGCTGTATGCGGGCGTGTTCTGGGACGTGCAGGACACGCTGCTTGAGGACATCGACCGGATCGAGGTCATCTCGGGCCCTGGCGGCGCGCTGTGGGGCGCCAACGCTTTCAACGGTGTCGTCAACATCATCACACGATCCGCGGGGGACACGGATGGTGGTTTCGCCGAGGTGCTCGGCGGCGACGAGGACCGGCTCATCGCCGGTCTGCGCTACGGCGGCAAAATAGGGGAGGACGTCGCCGCGCGCTTGTTCGTCAAGTACGTGGACCGGGATGCGGGCGGCGGCAGCCTGGACGAGCAGCAATTTGCCCAGGGCGGATTCCGGCTGGACTGGGGCTCCGAGCAAGCCGACCGCTTCACGGTCCAGGGCGACATCTATGACGGCGGGGAGCCGGGCGAATTCCGGGGACCATTCACGCTCGGCACAGTGCCGACCAGCACGTTCCGTGACAGAATTTCCCTGGCGGGAGGCAACCTGCTGGGACGCTGGAGCCGGTCGCTGAGCGAAGACGCGAACCTCGCGCTGCAGTTCTATTACGACCACACGCATCGCGACATTCCCGGCACTTTCGCCGAAAGCCGCGACACCTTCGACTTCGATTTCCAGCACCATCGCCGGCTTGGCGATCGCAACGACTTCCTCTGGGGCCTCGGCTATCGCAGCACCCGCGACCAGATCGACAACACGTTGTTCGTGACCTTCAACCCGGATCACCGGGAGGACCAGACCTTCAGCCTGTTTGTTCAGGACAAGATCGCGCTTCTGCCCGACAAGCTCTTCCTGACGATCGGGTCCAAGTTCGAGGAGAACGACTACACGGGCACGGAAGTGCAGCCCAACCTGCGCCTCGCCTGGCGCTTCAACGAGCGACACACATTCTGGTCATCGGCATCGCGCGCCGTCCGTATCCCGTCACGCCTCGATGCCGACCTGACGTTAACGGCGCCGATCACGGTGCCGGGCATTCCGTTCCCGCTGTACGTCAACGTCAACGGGAATCATGACTTCAGGTCGGAGGAATTGCTCGCCTACGAGGCCGGATACCGCATCCAGTCCGGCGAGAACCTGTCGTTCGACTTCTCGGTGTTCCGCAATGAATACGACGAACTCCAGACCATCGAGCCGCAGGCACCGATCTTTGTGCTGGTGCCGCCTCTGCCCTATATCATCCTGCCGAATGTGCTCGCAAACGGCATGGACGGCCATTCCACGGGCGGCACTTTCGTTGCCAGCTGGGAGCCGCGCGCAGGCTGGCGTCTGCGCTTCCAGTACGCCTATTTCGATCTGGACCTGCAGCAGGAGCCGACCAGCCAGGACACGTCAGCGGTCAACATCACCGGCAACAGCCCGCGGCACCAGGCGGCGATCCACTCGTTCATGGACCTGTCGCATGACCTCAGCTTCTACGCCGGTCTGCGTTACGTGGATGAGCTGCCGAATCAGGGCATCGATTCGTACACTGCCGTGGACGTGAATCTCGGCTGGAGGCTGCGCAACGCCTTGCAGGCTTCCATCGCGGTGCAGAACCTGGCCGATGACGGCCACCTGGAATTCGGTGGCGGCAACGAGCTCGAGCGTACCGTGTATCTGAAGATCGTCTGGACGTTCGGCAAGTGAGGCGTGCGTCATGAGCCGGCAGATCCCGAACGTCGATGGCGATGGCTCGAACGCGGCACCGATCCGCGTCCTGTTGGTGGAGGACAGCGCGGCCGACGTCGAGCTCGTCCTGCGGCAACTGAAGCGCGACGGTTTACAGGTCATCAATCAGGTTGCGATCGAAGAACACGATTTCCGGAAGGCGCTTGCCGACTTTACCCCGAACCTGATCCTGTCGGATTTCTCGCTTCCAAAATTCGACGGGCTCTCAGCGCTCAGGATCGCCAATGCCGAGGCGCCCGCCATTCCATTCATCTTTGTATCCGGCACGATCGGCGAGGAACGCGCGATCGAGGCCCTGAAGAACGGCGCCTCGGATTATGTGCTGAAGGAGAACCTGCGGCGCCTCGTGCCCGCCATCCGCAGCGCGATGCGCGAGCGCGAGGTCACGCGGGCGCGCGACCGCGCCGAGGAAATGCTGCGCCAGAGTGAGTCGCGGCTGCAAGACATCATCAATACGTCGGCCGACTGGATTTGGGAATGCGACAAAGACCATCGATTCACTTTCTCGAACCCGGGCATCGCCCTGGTCCTGGGTTACAGTCGCAATGAACTGCTGAAGACCTCGGCGTTCGCGTACCTGGAGCCCGCCGATCATGAGCGCCTCCGGACGGCATTCGCGACGCTCGAGGATGATGCAGCGACGTCCGTGCCCGTGGTGCTCCGCTGGAAGCGCAAGGACGGCCGGGTGCGCTGGCTGGAGCGCAAGATGATTCCGCTTCGCGGCGTGAACGGAGAGCTGCGTGGCTATCGGGGGATCGACCGCGACGTCACGACGCGCAAGATCCAGGAAGAACGCATCGCCCGCCTCAACCGTGCGGTCAGTTTCCTGAGCGGGGCCAATTCCGCGATCGTCAGGATCCGGGACCGGCTCGAGTTGCTGCGGGAGGCCTGCCGTCTGGCGGTCCAGGTCGGGCAGTACACGATGGCCACCATCTACCTGAAGGACGCAAAGGGCGTCGAGCCGATCGTGACTCGCTCCGTGGATGCCAAGCACGAGCGAGCCAAGCGTCCAATCCGGGAGCCGCTGGATGGCCCGGGTCCGGTCGGCCGGGCCATGGCGACCGGCGAACCGGTCATCATTCCCGATCTGAGCGACAAGTCCGTCGAGATCCCTGACCGCGAGACACTGCTCGGCATGGGTATGCAGTCGTGCATCGCCATTCCACTCAGCATCGACGGCACGACGATCGGCGTGACCTTGCTGCATGCGGACGAGACACATGTAATCAGTGAATCGGAGGTCGCGCTGCTGCGGCAGGTCACCGGCAACATCACGTTCTCGCTGCAATACCTGCATAGCAAGGAAAGCGTCGAATTCCTGGCGTATTTCGACACCCTGACCGCGCTCGCGAATCGCACGCTGTACCTGCAGCGGCTGGCTGCAACCTTGAAGACCGCCGAGCACGAGGGCCGAGGCATCGCCCTCATTGTCCTCGACCTCGCAGGCCTGAGTGTGATCAATGACGGCCTCGGTCACCACGCCGGCGACCTGGTCCTGCAACTCGTCGCGGAGCGGCTCAAGAACGTGTTCCGCGATTCCAATTGCCTCAGCCACCTGGGCGGTGGCCGTTTCGCCGTCTGGTCCACCTACCCGAGAGAGGACACGGCGGCGCCGACGGTATTGCGCGAGCGCGTGGATTACCTGTTCGATCAGCCATTTGCGGTCAACGATCAGGAGATTCTCCTCGCGTTGAGGGCCGGCTTCGCCGAATTCCCGGACAATGGGCACTACGCGGAGGCCCTGCTGCACCACGCTCAGATGGCGCTCGATAATGCGAAGCGTTCCGGCGAAAGTTTCCTGCGGCACAGCCCGGAAATGAACATCGCCGCATCGGAGCACCTCAGTCTTACCAACCGGCTCCGGGCCGCCGCCGCAAAACAGAATTTCCTGTTGCATTACCAGCCAAAGGTGAGCCTGGCCGATGGCTCGGTGGAAGGCGTCGAAGCGTTGCTCAGGTGGCCGGATGGCGGGGTTTCGCCGGCGGTGTTCGTGCCGCTGCTGGAATCGATCGGGCTGATCGGGGAAGTTGGCAAGTGGGTCCTCGTTCGGGCGCTGTCAGAAGGAATCGACTGGCACCGGGATGCAAGTCCGGGCCGATTCCGCATATGCGTCAATGTCTCGGCATTGCAGTTGAAGCGCGAGAAGTTCGCGGAAGAAGTGCTCAAGATCGCGAGCACGATTCCGGGGGGCGCCGCGCGGCTCGAACTGGAGGTCACGGAGAGTATGCTGATGGCGGACCCGCGGCGCGCGACCGCCATCCTGAGCGAGCTGCAGAATGCCGGGGTCACCATCGCGATCGACGATTTCGGAACCGGGCACTCGTCGCTGCAACTCCTGTCCAGCCTGCCTGTGGACGTCCTGAAGATCGACCGCAGCTTTGTCCGCGACCTGCCCGGCAACCAGCGCCATCTTCCATTGGTGCAGGCGACGATCACGCTCGCCAAGTCGCTGGGTCTGCGCACCGTGGCGGAAGGCGTCGAAACGGAAGACCAGGCAGCGATCCTTAAGGAACTGGGATGTGATTCAATCCAGGGGTACCTCCTGATGCGCCCGGCGCCAGCCGACGAGATGGGCGCCTGGCTTGCAACCCGCGCGGCGCGCGGAACCTGAGCGGGCAGCGATCAATGCGTACTGCCCCTCTTCGGATTTTCGCACTCGCCCTCCTTGCCGCCTGCGCTAGCCTGCAGGTGGGGTCCGCGCAGCCGACCGTGCCGCTGCCGGTTTCGGAGCTCAGCATCAAGGCCGCCTATCTCTACAAGTTCGCAGGCTACGTAGAGTGGCCACCGGACGCGCAGTCCGACACGCTCGAGCCATTTGTCATAGGCGTGCTGGCATCCGATACCTTCGCAGACGAACTCGCGAAAATCACGGCCGGCCGGACCATCAACAATCGCCCGATCAGCGTGCGACGGATCAAGGCGGATGAGCCGCTCGGCGGCGTGGAGATCCTGTTCGTCGCCGAGCACGACCGGAATCGCCTCGATCAGCTGCTGGTGCCGGCGCGCCAATTGCCGATCCTGACGGTTACCGAAACGGTCGGTGCGATTTCCGCGGGCAGCATCATCAACTTCACGACCGAGAAGCAGCGCGTGCGCTTCGAAGTTTCCCTGGCCGCCGCCGAGCATAGCCGTCTCAAGCTGAGTTCGCGCCTGCTGGCGGTCGCGGCCCGCGTCCATCGGACGACCGAGTAACTTGCCGGTGAAAAACCAGCGATCGTCGGTCCACCGCAAGTTGATGTCCGTCGTGCTGGCGACGGCAGCCGTTGCGCTATTGATCACCGGGGCCACGATGGCTCTCTACGATCTGCGATCCTTCGAGGAACGCTGGGAGACGGACCTCAACGCCCAGGCCGACATACTGGGCCTCGCTGCTGCGCCTGCGCTGGAATTCGAAGACCCGAAAGCCGCCCAGGACTACCTGGCGCTGATGAAGGCCAAGCCATCCATTGTCGGCGCAGCCATTTACACGGCCAAGGGTGCGCCGTTCGCTTCGTACACTGCAAGTGGTCACGAGGCCTTCACATTTCCGCCGATTCCCGAACTGGATGGTTCCATTATCCGCGGCAATCAACTGACTCTCTTCAAGCGCATCGTGGCCGAGGACGAAATTCTCGGCACTGTTTACATCAGGGCGCAGTTCGACCTGGTCGGCCGCCTGATCGATTACCTGGGCATCATCGGCTCGGTCATGGTCTTGAGCATGGTCGCGGCCTGGCTGATTTCGCGGCGCCTCCAGCAGAGCGTCACGCGCCCCATCCTCGAAGTCAGCGCCGTGGCGCGCAGGGTCATGCAGGAGCGCGACTTCACGCTGAGCGCGACCAAGACAACCGACGATGAAATCGGCGTGCTGGTGGACGCCTTCAACGGCATGCTGGCCGAGATCGCCAACCGGACCGAGGTGCTCGAGAAATCAAATCTCTACCTGGAGCACGAGATCGGCGAGCGCCAGCGCACGGAAGCAGCGCTCCAGGACAGCGAGGCGCGACTGCTGACCCTGAATGCGGAGCTGGAATCCCGCGTCGCGGCGCGAACCGCCCAGCTGGAGGCCGCCAACAAGGATCTCGAGGGTTTCAGCTATTCGGTTTCGCATGACCTGCGCGCGCCGATCCGGGCGATCGGCGGCTTCTCGACACTGCTGATCGAGGATCACCAGGACCAGCTCAGCGATGAGGCGAGGCGCAAACTGGAGATCATCGGCGCGGAAGCAGTGCGGATGGGACAACTGATCGACGACCTGCTCGCCTTCTCCCGCCTGGGCCGGCGCGCGCTCGACCCGACCGACCTCAACATGGTGGAGATGGCGAAGTCCGTGTACGAACGCCTGAATCACGCGGACCCGGGCAAACCGGTTGCGTTCCAGCTGGGCCCCATGCCGCAGGCCCAGGGTGACCGTGGCCTGTTCGAACAGGTCTGGGTCAATCTGCTCTCTAACGCCCTGAAGTTCTCGAGCAAGAAGGATGCGCCGGTCATCCAGGTCGGCGGTATCAGCGAAGAGCATGAGCATGTCTTCTTCGTCAGGGACAATGGCGCGGGCTTCGACCCGCGGTATCAGTCAAAGTTGTTCGGCGTCTTCCAGCGCCTGCACCGCGACGACGAGTTCACGGGCACTGGCGTCGGTCTCGCGCTCGTGCACCGGATCGTGACGCGGCACGGCGGCCGCGTCTGGGCAGATGGCACCCCTGGCGAGGGCGCAACCTTTTATTTCACCCTTCCAAAGGAGCCTCTCAATGGAGGAATTTGACCAGGTAGACATCCTCCTGGTGGAGGACAACCCGCTGGACGCGGAGCTGACGATGCGCGGCCTCAAGAATGAGAAGCTCGCGAATAAGATCACCTGGGTCAAGGATGGCGAGGAGGCCCTGGACTACGTATTCCGGCGCGGCGTCTATGCGGGCCGCACCGACAGCGGCCCGCGCCTGATCCTTCTCGACCTCAAGATGCCGCGCGTCAGCGGAATCGAGGTTACCCGGGCGATCAAGAGTGACGAGAAGACCAAACGAATCCCGATCGTGATAATGACCTCGTCCAAGGAAGAGAACGATGTCATCGACAGCTACAACCTTGGGGCCAACAGCTACATCGTGAAGCCTCTCGACTTCGAGTCGCTCGCAGAAGTCGCGAGGCAGGCGGGGTTCTATTGGCTGGCGATTAACCGCGCGCCGACCTAGCAGTCTCTCCCCGGCTGACGTAACTCATTGTTTACAGCCGCCATTGCTGCGGCAGCTGTCAGCTCGTTTACAGCGAGCATTCAGAAAAATTTCATCGGAGATTCAAGACTCCGCTGGTGAGCCGACCGATGCTGTTACGCAACGGCATGCCGGTCGGCATGCCGCCAGCCCCGGAGGGCTTCGTGACGCATCGTGTAAGACACTAGATAGGAGTAATCCTGATGAACAAGTTACATGTGGGATTGTTGCTTGCTGCAGCTTCGTTATGCGTAACGTCCATTGCACTTTCCGATGACGCGAAACAGAAGAAGCCCTCTCCCCTGGTCGAAAAGGTCCGGCAGGCGACGGCGCAGTACCTGGATGTCCAGATCGCCGTTGCGAACGGCTATCTGCCAGGCCCCTGCGTCAGTGGCCCCAACCAGGGGGCGATGGGTGTTCACTTCATCAACTCAAGTCTTCTCGGCAAGGAAGTCAACGCAGAGACACCGGAAGCGTTGATCTATGAGCCCACGCACGACGGGCGGATGCGACTGGTTGGCGTCGAGTACATTACCTTTGCCGCGGACTGGGTGGGAGAAGTGCCGACCCTGGACGGCCATCTGTTCCATCTATCGAGCGCGCCGAACCGTTACGGCATACCGGCGTTCTACGAACTGCACGTGTGGGCCTGGAGGGACAACCCTGAGGGCACGTTCTCGGACTGGAACACGCACGTGACTTGCGACGCGCAGCCGCTGCCGTAAATGGATGCTTGCGCCTTGTTGAAGAGCAGGGCCACCTCTGGGTGGCCCTGCTGCCTACCTGATCGTCAGGATTTCCGCATCACCATCAGCCAGCGTCACGTGATCGCCCGCGGAAGCCCCGATCAGCAGCCGGGCGATCGGCGAAACGTATGAAATCCTGCCCTTGGCCGGGTCCGCTTCGTCCTCTCCGACGATCTGGTATTCGACGCGCTCTCCGCCCTGCTTTTCCAGCGTGACGGTGGAACCGAATCGAACCGCGCCGGATGCGGACGGCGCGGCGACAAGTTCGGCGGTACGTTGCCGTTCTGTCCAGTAGCGCAGGTCGCGCTGGATTCGCGCTATGGCCGCGCGATCCGCCGCCGCACGGGCGTCCGACAGGGCTGTCTGCAGTCGCTCGACCCTCGCCTCGATCTGCTTCAAGCCGGAGGGCGTCACGAGGTTCCGATGCGGGCTGACCAGGAGCTCCGGCAGCGCCGGCCCCTCCTCGCCGTCCGATTCCTTGACGAATGCCTGGCTCATCGGCCGGCGATCACGTCTTCCAGGAT
>JBATEA010000257.1:0-4608 GCA_049663745.1 Steroidobacteraceae bacterium
GCGCCTCGGTCTCGACGGCATGATCACCGATGTGTTCCGCCGGGTGCAGAGCCGGGCGAGGCCGGTCTTCGACGGCAGTTCGGTTTCCGCGGACGATCCTGTGCGGCTCGCACGCGCCATTTCCGCACTGGAGCAGGGCGGCGACGAGGCCCTGGTGACGCGGATACGAAGCCTTGCCGCCAAGACCTTAAACCGCCCGCCCGTGCTCGGCATTACCGGCACCGGCGGCGCCGGCAAGTCTTCGCTGACGGATGAGATCCTGAACCGCATCGTACGTTTCTTCCCGGACCGCAAAGTCGCGGTCGTCGCGATGGACCCGACCCGCCGCCGTTCCGGCGGGGCGTTGCTGGGGGACCGGATCCGCATGAATGCGCTCGCGAACGAGCAGCTCTTCATGCGTTCGCTCGCGACCCGCCGCCAGCACCTGGCGACCTCCGCGGTGCTCGCCGATACCGTGCAGCTGCTGAAAGCCGCCGGATTCGACCTGATCGTCATTGAGACCGCGGGCATCGGCCAGAGCGACACGGAGATCGTGGATCTCGTCGACCTGTCACTTTACGTGATGACCAGCGACTACGGCGCGGCGAGCCAGCTCGAGAAGATCGACATGCTCGATTTCGCCGATTTCATCGCGTTGAACAAGTTCGAGAAACGCGGCGCCGAGGATGCGCTGCGCGATGTGCGCAAGCAGGTGGCACGCAACCGCAAGCTCTTCCAGACGCCACCCGATCAGCTGCCGGTCTATCCGACCATCGCGAGCCAGTTCAATGATGCCGGCGTCAACACGCTGTTCGCCGCGCTGTGCACGAAACTCCACGAACAATGGGGCCGGCTCAGGCCCTGGCAGCCGCAGGGGCTTGCGCCGCTCGGACCGCCGCATCGCCAGGCGATCATTCCGGGCGAACGCGTTCGCTACCTGGCGGAGATCGCTTCCGGCGGACGCAAGGCGCATCAGGCGGCGCTCGCCGCGGCGGAAGCCGCGAGCCGCGCGCACGGCCTGCATCGAGCACTGGCTGCCGCCGGCGATTCCCTGCTTCCCGGCCCGCTCGACCGATATCCGGAGGCCGGCCTGCGCGACGAGGACGGCGCGATTCGTACGCTTCGACGCGAGTACAACGCGGCGCTCGACGCGGTCGGCGCTGAGGGAATTGCGCTGCTGAAGGCCTGGCCGGAGCGCAACGAAGCCGCGACTGCGGACGAGTACAGCTACAAGGTGCGCGATCGCGAGGTGCGCGGCGCGAATTACACCGAGTCGCTGTCTCACCTGAAACTGCCGAAGATCGCGACGCCGCGCTACCGCGATTGGGGTGACCTGCTCGCATTTCTCCTGACCGAGAATCTGCCGGGGTCCTATCCCTACACCGGCGGTATCTATCCGTACCGCCGCGAGGACGAGGATCCGACGCGGATGTTCGCGGGCGAGGGCATGCCGGAGCGGACCAACCGGCGTTTCCACTACGTTGCTTCCGGCCACAAGGGCGCGCGACTGTCCACGGCCTTCGACTCGACAACGCTCTACGGCGAGGATCCTGACGAGCGTCCGGACATCTACGGCCGGATCGGCAACTCGGGCGTCTCGATCGCGACGCTCGACGACATGAAGCGGCTGTACTCGGGCTTCGACCTCTGCGCGCCGTCCACCTCCGTGTCGATGACGATCAACGGTCCGGCGCCGATGATTCTCGCGATGTTCATGAATACGGCCGTGGACCAGCAGATCGAGCGGCATCTGCGCGAAAGCGGCGGCTGGGCGGCTGCCGAGGCGAAGATCGCGAAGCTGTTTGCAGGCCGCGCGCGGCCGCGCTACCGCGGCGAGCTGCCGCCTGGTCACGACGGCAGCGGACTCGGACTGCTCGGCGTCAGCGGCGACCAGCTGGTGGACCGCGAGACCTACCGGGAGATCCGCGCGGACGCGCTCGCGCGCGTGCGCGGCACGGTGCAGGCCGACATCCTGAAGGAGGACCAGGCCCAGAACACCTGCATTTTCTCGACCGAGTTCGCGCTCCGGATGATGGGCGACATGCAGCAGTTCTTCATCGACAACCGGGTGCGGAATTTCTACTCGGTCTCGATATCGGGCTATCACATCGCGGAGGCCGGCGCGAACCCCGTCTCGCAACTCGCATTCACGCTCGCCAACGGCTTCACGATCGTCGAGTACTACCTGTCGCGCGGCATGAGCATCGACGACTTCGCACCGAACCTGTCGTTCTTCTTCTCGAATGGCATGGACCCGGAATACGCCGTGATCGGGCGCGTCGCGCGGCGCATCTGGGCGCGCGCGATGCGCGACCGATACGCCGCAGGGCCGCGCAGCCAGATGCTGAAATACCACGTGCAGACCTCGGGGCGCTCGCTGCACGCGCGCGAGATCCAGTTCAACGACATCCGCACGACGCTGCAGGCGATGTACGCGCTGTTCGACAGCTGCAACAGCCTGCACACCAACGCCTATGACGAGGCGATCACGACGCCGACCGAGGAGAGCGTGCGCCGCGCGGTCGCGATCCAGCTGATCATCGCGCGCGAGCTCGGCCTCAACCACAATCAGAATCCCTGGCAGGGCTCGTTCGTGCTCGAGCGCCTGACCGAGGTGGTCGAGGAGGCCGTCTACCGGGAATTCGACAGCATCTCCGAGCGCGGCGGCGTCCTGGGCGCGATGGAGACCATGTACCAGCGCGGCAAGATCCAGGAGGAGTCGCTCTATTACGAACACAGGAAGCACGACGGCACCCTGCCGATCGTCGGCGTCAATACCTTCCTGCCCGAGCGCGCGAATCCGGACGAGAACCGCCATGCCGAGCTGATCCGTTCGACCGATGAAGAAAAGCAGTCGCAGGTCGTCGCGGTGCGCGCGTTCAACGACGTGCATGCGGGCGACCAGGATGCGGCATTGCAGCGCCTGCAGGCAGCCGCGGCGAGCGGCGGGAACGTGTTCGGCGAGCTGATGGAGACCGTCAAGTCGGCTTCGCTCGGCCGCGTTTCCCGCGCGCTCTACCTGGTCGGGGGCCAGTACCGCCGCAACATGTAAAGGGGACGCAACCCTTTATCTAAAGGGTTGCGTCCCCTTTATGGCAAGGCGACGCTCGTACCGGCTACAGCAGCGGTTCGGGCAGGGCGGCGGCGATCTGTTCGCGCGCTGAATCGCGCACCGTGGCCGCGACCACGCCCGGGGCGGCCGCCATCGGCACCAGTGCCTCGACCTCGATCCGCGACCAGCGCGGCACGAAGGTCTTCGCCCGGAGTGCGCGCCGCGTCCCGCGGATCGCGACTGGCGCGACCGGCACGCCGGCCCGCGCCGCAGTCACGAATGCGCCGGTGTGGAAGCGCGCGACGCCCATCTGCACGCCGAATGTTCCTTCGGGAAAGAATGCGACGGACTCGCCCTGGCTGACAGCCCGCAGGATGCGCCGCGCATCGTTGGCGCCCTCATGGCGGTTGTCGCGGTCGACGAAGTGATGGCCGAGGCGCCGCATCAGGGTGCCGGCCAGAGGGATTCGCGACGCCTCCTTCTTGA
Source organism: Steroidobacteraceae bacterium (assembly GCA_049663745.1). Lineage (GTDB taxonomy): Bacteria > Pseudomonadota > Gammaproteobacteria > Steroidobacterales > Steroidobacteraceae > SCUD01. The sequence goes on from JBATEA010000257.1 coordinate 3,518, forward strand.
TCACGAATGCGAAGCGCGGCGGCAGCACCGCAAACAGCAGGGGTCCGTCCAGGTAGCTCGCGTGATTCGCGACGACGATGCAGGGGCCCGCCGGCAGGCGGTCCATTCCGATCCGGTGGACGGGCAGGCCGCACAGCAGGAAATACGCGCGGCAAATGAGCCCGGCCGCGCTGCGCCGCTGGGCGAGACGGGGCAGCGTCAGCACCGGAAGGGCCACGACCACCAGCAGCAGCACGACCAGCAGCCACGCGTAAACGCCCCAGAGCAGCCGCAGCGGATTGCCGGTCATCGCTTCCCGCCGGCCGGCCGTCGGGGGTACTGTGAACTGGTTCCGGTTATGTTAATGGTCATTGGCGTCTGTGAGACCGGTCACGTTCGATCGCATTGGAGGCAAACCATACTGCGTCCGCATTCTGTCGCACAGGCCCGTCGCCTGCCATCACGCGCCGGCGGCGTCGCTGTCCGCGAACGGGAGCAGGGCAAGTCAATGAGCGCAGCCATGAAGTCCTCGACATCGGTACGCGCCGCGACTCTTGCGGCGGCTGAAATGGCGGATGACGCCGTCGAGCCGATGATCGTCAAGTTTCTCGACGCCGTCTGGATGGAGCGCGGGCTCTCGCCCAACACGCTCGCCGCCTATCGCGCCGACCTGACCGCGCTGTCGCGCTGGTTGCACCAGCGCGGCACGGCGCTCACGCGCACGACGCGCAACGACCTGCTCGCGTTCATCGCCTGGCGCGTCGAAACGGGGGCGCGGCCGCGCTCCACGGCTCGCCAATTGTCGAGCTTCCGCCGTTTCTTCCGTTACCTGGTCCGCGAGGGCGCGATCAAGGAAGATCCGACTGCCCAGATTGCGATGCCGAAGATCGGGCGTTCGCTGCCGAGGTCGCTGACCGAGGCCCAGGTGGATGCGCTGCTGGCAGCGCCGCAGACCAGCGATCCGCTCGGCTACCGCGACCGTACGATGCTCGAGGTGCTCTACGCAACCGGACTGCGCGTCACGGAGCTCGTGAGCCTGAAGCACGGGCAGGTCAATCAGAACCAGGGCGTGATCCGGATCGTCGGCAAGGGCAACCGCGAGCGGCTGATCC
>JBATEA010000258.1:0-2639 GCA_049663745.1 Steroidobacteraceae bacterium
CCTTCCCACCGCGTGGCTAGGTAGCTCAGCTGGTTAGAGCACGGGATTCATAACCCCGGGGTCGAGAGTTCGATTCTCTCCCTAGCCACCATTTCGAGCTCGTCGAGAGCGCGCTCCAGGATGCCGAGACCCTCGTCCACGACGGCATCCTCCGCCGTGATCGGCACGAGGATGCGGATCACGTTGCCGTAGAGCCCGCAGGACAGCAGGATCAGCCCCAGTTCGCGGGCGCGCCTGGTCAGCGCTTTCGTCAGCTCGACCGCGGGCTTCGACGGGTCGCCGCCCTCGCACAGCTCGAACGCCACCATGGCGCCCAGGCCGCGGACCTCGGCAATCGAGGGGTGGCGATCTGCGAGCTTCTTCAGCCGCGCCGTCAGCCGCGCACCCAGCTTGATGGCGCGTGCGAAGATCTGTTCCTGCTCGAACACGTCGAGTACCGCGAGCGCCGCGGCGCAGGCGACCGGGCTGCCGGCATAGGTGCCGCCGAGTCCGCCGGGACCGCAGGCATCCATCACCTCGGCGCGACCGACGACGGCGGAAAGCGGGAAGCCGCCCGCCAGCGACTTGGCGAGCGTCGAGATGTCCGCTGCGATTCCGTAATGCTCCATCGCGAACATGCGCCCGGTGCGGCCGGCGCCGCACTGGATCTCGTCGGCGATCAGCACGATGCCGTGCTTGTCGCAGAGCTCGCGCAGCCGCTGCACGAATTCCTTCGGCGCCACGTAGAATCCGCCCTCGCCCTGCACCGGCTCGAACATGATCGCTGCGACGCGCGTGGGCTCAATTTCGCACTTGAACAGCATCGCGATGGCGTCCAGCGAATCGTCCACCGACACGCCGTGCAGCGCATTCGGGAATGGCGCGTGGTAGATCTCGCCGGGCAGCGGCCCGAAACCGGCCTTGTAGGGCTCGACCTTGCCGGTCAGCGCGAGCGCCATCATCGTGCGGCCATGAAAACTTCCGGCGAACGAGATCACACCCGATCGTCCGGTGCGCACGCGGGCGATCTTGATCGCATTCTCTACCGCCTCGGCGCCGGTCGTCATCAAGAGCGTCTTGTGCGGGCCGGCGCCGGGCGCCAGTCTGTTCAGGCGCTCACAAAGCGCGATGTACGGTTCGTAGCCGGTCACCTGGAAGCAGGTGTGTGTGACCTTCTCGAGCTGCGCGCGCACCGCATCGAGCACGCGTGGATGCCGATGGCCGGTGTTCAGCACGGCGATGCCGCCGGCGAAGTCCACGTAGCGGTTGCCGTCCGCGTCCCACAAGAGCGCATTCTCGGCGCGCTCGATGAAAACCGGCTGTGCCATTGCGACGCCGCGCGCGACCGCCGCGCTGCGGCGCGCAACCAGGGATTCATTGTTCTTCATTCCGACCTCAGTGAATCGCGACGTCGTCCAGGTCGTCCTCTTCCACGATCTGTTCCCAGGTCATCGTCGCCGTCTCGACGGGGTCCACGGGCGCGACGCCCTCGTCGAGGTCCGCGTAGCCGAACTCGTCCGGTTCGACATCATCCAGCGGCCCGCCCCAGTCTTCCGGTTGCGTCGCGGCATCGATCGTGAGCTGGCGCCACTCATCGAGATCGACTTCGTCGATGCCGCCGTCAAATTCCTGGAGCTCGATCGTGCCGGTATCCTCGTCGAGCGCCACGACCTGGAATATCGCGCCCTTGTCGCGGTGCGAGTACCAGTTTCCGATTATCGGTGGCAGGCGATTGCTCAAGGCGCGGTTCCTGCATCGGGCCCGCCGTGCATGTGGTGGCGAGCGGCAAATTTATCCTACGCTTTCTGCGCGAATTCGCATACTGTGCGATTGAAATCGGCGCGCAGCCGGCGCTGGCCCAGGAGACGGCGATGACGACACCCGCAATCGTGGATTTCCGCCGCAACATGAAGGCCCAGGAATCGGCGCCTGCGCCGGAGCGCGTGCTGAAGGGCGAACCCAAGACCTATATCCGCAATTACTACGAGGACCCCAGCAAGCAGTTCTTCGCCGGGACCTGGGCCAGCAATGTCGGCAAGTGGCAGGTCGAGTACACCGAGCACGAGTTCTGTCACTTGCTGGAAGGGCGCGTCGTGCTGACCTCTGCGGAGGGGAAGCGCTGGCAGTTCAATGCCGGCGATGCCTGGGTTATTCCCGCCGGGTTCAGCGGCACCTGGGAGACTGTGGAACCCGCGCGCAAGCGTTACGCGACCTTCGAGGCCGCGAAATCCGCCTGAGCCGGCGATCGCCCGGGCCGAGGGCTTACTTCCAGCGTTTTCCGGCGGTCACGCCGATGGTCCGCGGTTTGGACGGCCACACCACCTCATTGAACAGGCCGTAGCCGAACTGGTTGTTCACGTCGGCGTTCTCCCAGCCGCGTTCAAAATATCTCTCGTTGAACGCGTTCTCGACCCACAACGTGAGCCACCAGTCGGCGTCACTGCGATAGCCGGTCCGGAAGGCAAATCTGCTCCAGCTCGATACGGCCGCGTCCGGTATGTTGTCCGGACCGCCGAACATCTCGGATTGATAGACCTGCTCGGTCGTGAAAAACATTTCGCCGGACCCGAGCGCACGCTTGTAGGTGACCGTCGCGAAGTTGGTGACTTCCGGCGCGAATGGCAAATGGTTGCCGGAACAGTCGCCGCAGGCCCCCAGTG
>JBATEA010000259.1:0-18528 GCA_049663745.1 Steroidobacteraceae bacterium
ATGAAGGCACCCTGCTGGACCAGACCTGCCGGGCGGCCGTGGCGCGGCAAATAGCCTACGGCCGTCAACGCTCCCTGCCGTGGGGCGTTTCGGAATCCGGCTACAACACCGTCGACGCGAACCTGAACTACCAGTATCACGCATTTGGCGTGCCCGGCCTTGGGTTGACACGAGGCCTGGCGGAGGATTCCGTGGTAGCGCCGTACGCGTCCGCGCTCGCCCTGATGGTGTCACCGGAATCCGCCTGCGCGAATCTGCAGCGACTGGCCGCGTCCGGTCTCGAGGGCCGGTTCGGATTCTACGAGGCCGTCGACTACACACCGGCGCGCCTGTCGCGCGGGCAAACAAGCGTCGTCGTGCGTTCGTTCATGACGCACCACCAGGGCATGAATCTGCTGTCGCTTGCGCACCTGCTCCTCGGCCGGCCAATGCAGCGGCGATTCGAATCGAACCCCTTGTTCCAGGCGACTCTGCTCCTGCTGCAGGAGCGGATTCCCAAGACATCTGCCTTCCACAAGCACATTGCCGAGCACTCCGAAGGCGTTGCCTTTTCAAATGCCCCGGAGACATCGGCGCAGGCCCCGCTTGGCCCGGACACCCCGTCGCCGGAAGTGCTGCTATTGTCGAATGGCCGCTACCACGTCATGGTCACCAACGCGGGCGGCGGATACAGTCGCTGGAAGGATTTCGCGGTCACCCGCTGGCGCGAAGACGGCACCCGTGATGATTGGGGTTCGTTTCTCTATCTCCGCGATGTCGCCAGCGGCGAGTTCTGGTCGGCCACCCATCAGCCGACGCTCAAGCGGGCGGAGAGCTACGAAGCGATGTTTTCCGAGGGGCGCGCCGAATACCGGCGACGCGATCAGGACTACGAGACTTATACCGAGATCGTCGTATCGCCGGAAGACGATATCGAACTGCGCAGGCTGCGCGTCACCAACCACTCGCATGTGCGCCGGACGATCGAAGTCACCAGCTATGCCGAAGTCGTGCTGGCGCCACCGGCCGCGGATGCATTGCAGCCCTCGTTCGGCAACCTGTTCGTGCAGACGGAAATCATTCGCGCGCAGCACGCGATCGTTTGTGCACGACGGCCGCGGTCGGTCAGCGATCCGACGCCGTGGATGTTTCACCTGGTGGCCGCGCACGACACCGACATCGGAACGGTGTCCTATGAAACCGATCGCGTGCGCTTCATCGGGCGGGGATGCACGGTTGCGGCACCGCTTGCGCTGACCGCAACCGCCGCCCTCTCCGGCAGCGCAGGTTCGGTGTTGGAGCCTATCGTCGCGATCCGCTGCGAGATCACGCTCGACCCCGGGCACTCGGCAACCCTCGACCTGGTGTCTGGCGCAAGCGACAACCGCGAGGCCTGCCTGGCGCTGATCGGAAAATACCAGGACCGGCATCTCGCCGACCGGGTCTTCGATCTCGCGTGGACGCACAGCGGGGTGATGCTGCGACAGATCAACGCAACCGCGGGCGACGCGCAGCTCTACGGTCGACTCGCGGGCCCGGTGCTCTACGCCAGTTCCACGCTTCGCGCGGACGCCGGTGTACTCATTCGGAACCGGCGCGGGCAGTCCGGTCTCTGGGGTTACGGCATTTCCGGGGATCTGCCGATCGTGCTGCTGAAGGTCGCGGATGCGACCCATATCGATCTGGCGCGTCAATTGATCAGGTGCCATGCCTACTGGCGCCTGAAAGGCCTGGTGGTCGACCTGGTCATCTGGAACGAAGACCATGTCAGTTATCGGCAGCGGCTTCAGGATCAGATCATCGGACTCATTGCCACCGGCACCGAAGCCCATTCGATCGACCGGCCCGGCGGCATCTTCGTGCGCTACGCCGAGCAGATATCGACTGAAGACCGCATCCTGTTGCAGGCCGTGGCGCGCGTCATCATCGCCGACAGCCGCGGCACACTGGCGGAGCAGGTCAACCGGCGAGTTCTCGTGGACAGGAGCGTAGCGCGACTGGCGCCCACCCGGACTCATCGTCAAGAGCCGCCTGCGGCGCCAGATCCGCCACGGCAGGACCTGATCCTCACCAACCACCTCGGCGGATTCACCGCAGACGGCAGCGAGTACGTCATCACGACCGCACAGGAGCACATGACGCCGTTGCCGTGGGTCAACGTGCTCGCAAATCCGTACTTCGGCACGGTGCTGTCGGAGAGCGGGCTCTCGTATACGTGGTTTGAAAACGCACATGAGTTCCGCCTCACGCCATGGAGCGGCGACCCGGTCGGCGCATCGAGTGGGGAAGCAATCTACCTGCGGGACGAAGAATCCGGCCATTTCTGGTCACCGGCGCCCCTGCCGCGCAGTGGGGCGATGCCATATGTGACCCGGCACGGTTTCGGCTACAGCGTATTCGAACACACGGCAGGAGGCATCCGCTCGGAACTCTGGGTCTACGTGGACCTGGAGGAATCGGTCAAGTTCTCGGTCTTGAAAGTGCGCAATGGATCGGGCCGCATGCGCCATCTTTCCGCAACCGGTTACGTCGAGTGGGTGCTCGGCGACCTGCGTTCAAAACATGCCATGCACGTGGTCACCGAGATCGATCCGACCAGCGGTGCACTGTTTGCGCGCAACGTCTTCAACAGCGAGTTTTCCGGGCGCGTCGCCTTCTTCGATGTCGACGACCTGTCGCGTACGCTGAGCGGCGATCGCACCGAGTTTCTCGGCAGGAACGGCACGCTGGAGAGTCCGGATGCGATGACCCGATCGCGGTTGTCCGGCAGGCTTGGCACGGCACTGGATCCATGCGGCGCAATCCAGGTTCCTTTCGATCTGGCGGACGGCCAGGAGTGCGAAATCATCTTCCGGCTCGGCGCCGGGCGCGACGCCGAGCAGGCCCGCGCGCTCGCACATCGATTGCGGAAAACGGGCTCGGCGCGCGGTGCGCTCGAGAGGGTGCGGCAATACTGGAAGCACACCCTGGGTGCGGTGCATGTCGAGACCCCCGACCAGTCACTGAACGTGATGACCAATGGCTGGCTCCTCTATCAGACGCTGGCCTGCCGTATCTGGGCACGCAGCGGTTACTACCAGTCCGGCGGCGCATTCGGCTTCCGCGACCAGCTGCAGGACGGAATGGCGCTGGTTCACATGGAGCCACGGCTGGTTCGCGAGCATCTCCTTCGGTGCGCCGCGCATCAATTCCCGGAGGGCGATGTTCAGCACTGGTGGCACCCGCCTGCAGGCCGGGGTGTGCGCACGCGCTGCTCTGACGATTTCCTCTGGTTGCCGCTCGCCACTTGCCGCTACGTGCAGTGCACCGATGATGCCGGTGTGCTCGACGAAATCGTCCACTTCATCGAGGGGCGTGCGCTTGGCGCCGCCGAAGAGTCGTACTACGACCTGCCCGGGCGCTCCCCGGAAGCGGTCACCCTTTACGAGCATTGCGTGCGCGCGATCCAGCACGGCCTGCGCTTCGGCGAGCATGGCCTGCCGCTGATGGGCTCCGGCGACTGGAACGACGGCATGAACCTGGTAGGCATTCACGGCAGGGGCGAAAGCGTGTGGCTGGGATTCTTCCTTTATAAGGTGCTGGTGTCGTTCGCCGACATCGCGCAGCTGCGCGACGATCTGGTCGTTGCCGGGGGCTTCCGCAAGGAAGCGGAGGAGCTTCGCCAGCGGATCGAGCAGCAGGCCTGGGACGGGAAGTGGTACCTCCGTGCCTGGTTCGATGACGGCACGCCCCTTGGGTCGTCGAGCAATCCCGAATGCAGCCTCGATTCCATCTCGCAGAGCTGGTCGGTGTTGTCCGGCGCAGGCGACGAAGCACGCTCCGGGATGGCGATGGACGCGATGGATCAACGCCTGGTGCGTCGCGATGACGGCCTGGTGCAGCTGCTCGATCCGCCATTCGACAAGTCGACTATGAATCCGGGCTACATCAAGGGCTATCTGCCGGGCGTGCGCGAGAATGGAGGCCAATACACACATGCGGCAGTCTGGGCCGCGATGGCTTTCGCCGCCCTGGGCGACAGCGGCCGGGCCTGGGAACTGCTGGCACTGATCAATCCGGTCAACCATGCGAAGACAGCCCAGGCGGTCGCCACCTACAAGGCGGAACCTTACGTCGTCACTGCGGACGTCTACGCAGTGCCGCCTCATACCGGCCGGGGCGGCTGGAGCTGGTACACGGGCTCGGCAGGCTGGTTGTACCGGCTGATCGTGGAATCGCTGCTCGGACTGAAACGGAAAGGTGGCAGGCTGCACATCGCTCCGTGCATGCACGAGGACTGGACAACCTACTCCGTGAAATACCGCTTTGGCGACACTACCTACCGCATCGCCGTATTCAAAATGGGAATTACGGACGGCCCGACCAGCATGACCACGGTGCTGGACGGTGTCGACCAGGGCGGCATGGGCATACCCCTGGCAGACGATCGCCGGGAACACTTCGTCGAGGTGAAAATGACCGGAGCCCGCTGAGGGCCACTATGTGCGTTACCGTACAGATTGGGTCTCCGAATGACCGGTATCTTCACATTCGATACGAGTTGACACTGGAACTGCGCTTTCGCTCCCTATCCTGAATCCACTCTCCCCTGAGGTGATTCCGAAGCGTGGATCCAGACCTGACCCGGTGCTGCGGTTGACTGCAGCACCGGGTTCTTTTTTCCCAGGCCAACCAATGCCGCCGTGTACGTTGCCGTACCGACGCCGCCAGCTCGCGCCCGTATCCTGAACTTCGCCAGACACAATTACACCGATGAACTGAGGTTCCCATGCACAGTATTGCCCTGAAGACTGGCCTCGCCACAGTGACCGTGCTGCTGCTCGCGGCCTGCAGCAGTTCCCAGACCCGATATAACGATGCCAGGTACCATGACAATAGTAACTATCGCACCCAATGCGACCGCTGCGGCACCATCGAGCGGATCGAAAAGGTCCGGCTCCGCGATCAGCATCAGGACATCGGCGCAGGGGCCGTGCTTGGCGCCATCATCGGCGGCGTCGCAGGCAACCAGATCAATACCCGCGACCACCAGACAGCCGCCATCGCGGCCGGCGCAGTCGCTGGCGGCGTGATTGGCCACGAGATTCAGAAGAACAACAGCAAGCAGAAGAACGGCTACCAGTTCGATGTCCGTCTCGAGGATGGGCGCTGGGCCCAGGTCACGCAGCTGGAAAAACGGGGCCTGCGTGTCGGCAACTTCGTCATGGTCCGCGACCATGAGCTGCAGTTGATGCGCTGACCGGTACGCTGGTCGATGGTTTGCTGGTGCGCGCGTGCCGCTGTCAACCGTCACCCTGGATCGTGACGACAATCATGCGATACGTAGACCCGAGGCGCGCAGTCGGCGAGGCAGCGTGCAGTTCGACCACAAACGACCGGTCGCCCGGCGCGTCCAGCCGCTTCACAATCGGCACGTAAATGATGCCGAGCGTCTGTCCTTCCTGGAAGCTGGCCAGACCGCTACCCGGACCTCCGTAGTCGCGACCGGCAACGGCCGTGCCGTCCGTCGCGCGCCAGGCGATTCTCGCGCTTCTTCCCGCGCGGTCCTGTCGGCGGACAGGAATCGCCGCGGCGATGGCATTCGGGCTCACGACCATCGATGCTGCATCGAACGACACGTTCAAGGGCGGCGGCGCCTGTGATGTTGCCCGGTACGCGATCGCGGGCGGCGCGGATTTCGGAGGCATCGTGTCATGTGTATCGGCGATGGCCGCAGTAAATGCACGGGTTTCAACCATGCCGGCCGAGACATTGTCAGGCGACCTGCCGGCGATCAGCGGCTCAATGCGCGATGCGGACGGCGCCTCGCCTCTCGATTCGAAGCCGAATCGGCCGATCAGCATGCCGAGGACGATTGCAGCGACGATGGCGGCCGCGCTACGCCACGTGTTTCCCGATGCCCACCGCAGCTCGCCCGACGCGACAGGCACCGGCAGGCCCACCGCCGTCTTCATCGGTTGTCGTGCAGGCACTTCGGCGCCAAGCGCCAGCAACAGCTCGCGAACGTCGCCCGGACGTTGCTCGCGACGCCATGCCAGGCCACTCGCCAGTGCTCGCCATTGCGGCGTCGAGAGACCCGGCGGCGGACTCACCTCGAGGTGCGCGTCGCGCGCTTCGTCCGCGCCACGGCGCCCGTAGGGATGCCGGCCCGCGAGCATTTCGTAGATGACGCAAGCCAGGCTGAATACGTCGTCGCGCGGTTCCGGACTTTGTCCCGTCAGCACTTCCGGGCTGGCATAGGCCCGCGTTGCTGCGGCCGGTATCGCATCGATCATCGAACCGTCCGCCGGCGGTGGCTGTGATACCGTTTCCGCCGCGACGCCGAAGTCGAGCACGCGCACTTCGCCCGATGAGGTGATGAAAACGTTGTCGGGTTTGACGTCCCCATGCGTAATACCATGCTCGTGCGCGAATGCCAGCGCATCACCACATTCAGCGGCGATGCTCAGTGCTTCCTGCACCGGCAGGCCACGCGGACACGTGCGCCGCAGCCGCTGGCCGAGCACCTCGCCGTTCAGCAATTCCATCGCGATGAACCATGTGCCGCGATCGCAGTCGAGATCGTAGAATCGGACGATATTCGGGTGCGCGAGCAATTGCGTCTGGCGAAACTCCCGCCGCAGCCGCGCGATTCCTCGCGCGCGATTGCGCCACTCGGGGCGCAGCAGCTTGATCGCAACATGCGGGTCACCGTCGGACACGTCGTGGCGCAGCAAGTCGCGTGCCCTGGAAATTACCGCGGTACCGCCATTGACAAGCTGCTGTTCGACCAGGTAACGCTCACTCAGCACCGTGCCATTGGTCACGGCCAACGCATCATTGGCCGCCTCGCATTTGACCACGACTGAGCCGGCATCAGCTGAATGTGGCTGCGCCGAGTCGGCGCTCGACGCAGAATCCGGTAGTTCGACCGTGACGTCGTTCGCGAGATCTTCGGTCGGATCCATCGCGTCCATCAATGCGGCCGCCCCGTTTGCACCCTTGGGCCAATCGGCCCTCAATGCTTCGGTGGCGTGTCTTGATTTCGCGTCATGGCTTGAGGAATTCATGCCTGCTGATTGGCCGCTCGTGTCGCCGGCCAAACGCTTGACCTCGCCTGCAAATCTGTTCAGAAGGATTATGGGCCTGCAGGCCGCGTGCGCAAGAGTCAGTCCGCATCCGCAATTTCATTCGGACGCTTCCAATGAGACTTGTTTGCGGAGTCTGGCGTTTCACATAACGAGCTCCGCGCCCGCCGTATGGCCTTGTCGTGATACATGGCGGCATCCGCACGGTTCAGCAGCGCGTCGTAACTCTCGCCGTCTGCGGGATACACAGCCAGGCCAATCGACGCAGTTATGTTAATTTCGCAGTCATCGATGGAATAGAGTCGGCCAATGTGGTCCCGGATTGCCTCCGCGATCCTGACCGCAATCGTTGCGTCTTCAAGATTCGACAGGAGTGCCACGAATTCGTCGCCGCCGTAACGACAGGCGAGATCTCTGCGGCGGACACAGGCCGCAATTCGGGCAGCGACGGCCGTGAGCAATTTGTCGGCGACCGCGTGCCCCAGGCGATCATTCACCGCCTTGAAGCCATCGAGGTCGATGAACAACAACGCCAGCTGGCAATGCCGCCGGGAGGCATTCTTGATCGCCAGCTGCAGCCGCCTGATCAGCAGCAACCTGTTGGGCAGTCCCGTCAACCCGTCGTGCTGGGCAATGCGTTGCGCAGCCACGGCACGTCGTGAGGCATCGTCCAGCGATTCCATCAGGTGCGCGTTGTCGATCCTCAGACTCTCGTTCTCGTGAAGCACACCGAGAAGTCGCTTTTCGGCAACAGCCAGGTAGAGCAAGGCGTCTTCGAGCGGCACCAGATCGGTTTGAACACTCGATGATTCAGCAGGCTGACGTCGCGAAGCTCCATTCTGAAGCAGGCGCTGAGGCCTCCTTGCGTTGGCACGCCCACTGGCGCCGCCAGGGGCGACTTCGCTGGTCCACTGTTGCTTCGACTCCAGCATCCTGATGTCCTGAACTTCACATGACGCGACAGGGTCGAAGTTACCGGTGATCTGGGCCGGTGGTCTGTGCGGAACCGTACATTGCGGGCGGGCTGCGTGGAACCCGGGCCGCGGGCCTTGCCGGCCAGCAGCGATCAGGATTTACTTGTCAGCATGATCGACGTCGAAAATGCGGTATTGGATCCGACCCGCTATTTCTCGCGGCCGGAAGAAGTGCTCGCCGCCGCCTTGAGCAACGACGACAAGCGCCGGATCCTGCAGTCGTGGGCGCTGGACGCGGAATTGATCAGCGAAGCCGAGTCCGAGAACATGCGCGGTCGGCCCGGCGATCGGTCATTTCTCCGCGAGGCAAAGCTCGCACTCCTCAAACTCGACGACTGACGCGGCTTATTGCGCGTTGTCCGCCTTTTCCTGCGCACGAGCTTCTCTGCGCAGGGCCCGGTCGTAGGCCTCGCCGAACAGGATCTCGAATCCCAGGCTGGCACCGAAGCAGCCATGGCAGCGATCCTGCGGCTCCGGGCCATCGGCCCAGAAAAGCGCGCCGCCCATCTCGACGAACAGCCAATTTCGCAACATCGAGCGGCGGTGCGTCACGCGCAGGCCATAACGGTCCGGCTGGGTGCCGTCGGTCTCGCCGCGCACGCTGATCTCATAGCGCATCGCGCGCCGGTAGTCGATCGCCTGGTAAAGCGCGAGCCGCGAGCGCCAGCGCACGCCTTCAGTTTCCTCCGACATCCGCACGGAGTTTCCCCAGCGCAGCAGGTAGTCGTGACTCAACACCCGGTCCGCGTCGAGGGCCTGGGTCACGCCGAATCCCTCGTCGCGCTCCCAGAATGCCGTGCTTCGCATCGTCAGCAGGTCACTCCTGCTCCGGTAGAGGTACTTGCGATAGCGGGCATTCAGGTATGGATTGAGCGGCGACTCGAGGTGCACGCCGGCTCCGAGATCGAAACGGCTGTCGCGTCCTCGGTGAACGCGGTACCCGAGCCCGGCGAACCATTCGGCGGGCTCGTCGTCCGAGAATGACCCGCCGAGCGGGCCGATATCCGAGGCCTGGTCGGCGACAAATTCGTCGCGGCTCGCGCGCCCGATCGTCGCATGAAACCGTTCATTCAAGGCCGGCAGCGACACGCTCGTACGGAAGCGCACGTCGACATCCGCACCATCCTGCTCGTTCCAGCCGAGCGTCAGACCGGCGCGGCCGTTGCTGTCGTCCTCGAATTCCGAGTATTCATGCTCGGCACCGAACAGACGGTCGACGAACCGCGCCGTGCTGCAGACTCCGCGCTGCATGCCGGCGCGCACCGTCTCGAGGCCGGGGGAGTCGGGAGGCAACTCGCCGCGGCATGGATTGTCGGTAACGTCGTCAGGTTTTTCATCCTCCGCCCGGGCCGCGGGTGACAAGAGCAGAAATGCCGCCAGCCCGGTCATGCAGCGGATAGCGCAAAGGGCCGTCACCGCAAATTGCCGCAGCAGGGTATGTGCATCGACTTGACCCGCCGTTCACACGAAGTCGCAGCGTACTGAGATGGCCGTGCTGCGGCAACAACGGCACGCTGAAGATGCTTTCCATCGCGCCGTGAAACAGCGGACAGTGCCACGAATGCGCTCGTGAGGACGGCCCGTGTTCGGCACCGCACAGACCGGCGCGTCGGTGAACGCCCACGCTGCGTAGGACATTCAAATCTCATGTCACGGGATCCGCCGACTGCGCCGCGGCAGTCGCGACGATACTCTAGCAACGCACACGGGTCACAATCCGAAAGAAGGCGATCATGTCTGATTCCCGACGCTTGCTTGCCCTGACGGCCTTGCTGCTGTTTTCCCTGTGCCTCGCGCCGGTCTCGCGTGCGGACTACGACGATCCGTCCGGGCGCGTTGCCCGGTTGAGCAACAGCCAGGGTTACATCAGCTATTCGCCGGGCGGCGAGGACGACTGGATGGACATCGAGCGCAACCGGCCGCTGATCCGCGGCGACCGGCTGTGGACCGACCGGGATGCGCGCGCAGAGTTCCAGATGGGGAACGCCGCCGTCCGCCTCGGCCCCGACACCAGTTTCGAGATCCTGAACCTCGACGATGACTTTGCGCAGATGCGGCTGGCGCAGGGCACCGTCAATCTGCGCGTGCGACGCATGTACCCCGGACAAGTTTATGAGATTGCGACGCCCGCGCTTTCTTTCACGATCAATCGTGCAGGACGCTATCGCATCGACGTCGACCCATATGACGACGTCACCACCATCGTCGTGTGGGAAGGCGCCGGCGAAGCATACGGCGAGGACCGGGGTTACCGCCTGCGCGCAGGCGACACCGTGCGTTTTTACGGCAGCGACCTGCGCGATCACGAGATGTACGGCCTGCCGCGCGCCGACGCCTTCGACCGCTATTGCTTCGATCGTGACCAGCGTCTCGATCGCTCCGTTTCATTGCGTTACGTCGATGACGACCTGGTGGGCTATTCGGACCTCGACGACTATGGCGACTGGCGCACGGTGAACAGCCTGGGCACCGTCTGGTTTCCGCGTCGCTTGGATGCGGACTGGGCGCCTTATCGCGATGGTCATTGGGTCTGGCTGGAACCCTGGGGCTGGACCTGGATTGACGCCGCACCCTGGGGCTTCGCGCCTTCGCACTATGGCCGATGGGTTCATGTCTCGAATCGCTGGGGCTGGATCCCCGGACAGAGAAATGTCCGCTCGATCTATTCCCCCGCGCTGGTGGTGTTCATCGGTGGCCGCGGCTGGAATCAGTCGCGCGGGTCGGGCGGCAGTTCGCCAATCGGCTGGTTCCCGCTCGGACCCCGTGAAGTCTACGTGCCGTCATACAGGGCGAGCCGCGATTACTTCACGCGCGTGAATGTCAACAACACGGTGATCAACAACACGACGATCACCAACGTCTACAACAACTATTCCAGCGGCGACATCAATGTCAGGCAGGTGACGTACGCCAACCGCCAGGTCGCTGGCGCGGTCACGGCGGTCCCCACCGACGTGTTCGTCAACGCGAAACCGGTGCGTGCGGCGAAAATTCGCCTCGACAGCAAGATCCTGGACACGGGCGAAGTCACGCGCGTTGCGGAGGTCGCGCCGAGCACACGCAGCGTCCTCGGCACGACGAGTGTTGCAAAGGCGCGTCCTCCGCGCGAGGCAACCGAGCGCCGGGTCATCGCACGCAAGGTCCCGCCTGCCGCCCCTGCCCCATTCGCGGCGCGTGAACAGCAGTTGAAGCGCACCCCGGGGCGTGCGCCGGAAGCCGGCGTGGCCGAGCCCGCGCCGGGTCGTGACGTCAGCGCCGCACGGAAAGTCCGGGTGGTCGAGGAGAAGCAGAGTGTCGCGGATGTGAGTCAGCCGCCAGCTCAGCGCGCTGGCGGCAATTCGCAGGCGCAGGCCCCCGCTCCCGCCCAGCTGCAACCGCTCGATCGCTCGGTCAAACCGGGGAAAGGGCGTGGCCGCGACAAGGCCAAGGATGGGCCCGCTACCGTGAAGCCGGGTACACCGAACGCGCAGCAGCAGTCCAATCGCCAGGAGCCAGCAGCGCAGGCGCAGGGGCAGCCGCAAGGACAGCGTGAGCGCCAGGCTGCCGAGCGGCAGCAGGAAGAGTTGCGCCGCCAGGCTGAATGCGAAGCGGCAGCGGAACGGCTCGGTGGAAGTGCGATCCAGGCGAACAAGGACAAGTGCAAGAAGAAGGACGACAAGGCCAGCGACTAAGGCATACGAAAGGCGCGATTGCGCCTATGAGGAGGTTTCCATGAGAAATTTTGCATCGAAAACAGGTCTCGTCGCACTGACGGTCGTCCTGCTTGCCGGCTGCGGCTCTCAGCCGCGTCATTACAACGATCGCTACTACAACGACACGCGCCGGTACGACAATGCGCGCGAGAATCGCTATAGCTGTGAGACTTGTGGCAGGGTCGAGCGCGTGGAAAGGGTTTACGTATACGATCGATCCTATGATCGATCCAGCGATGGCGCGGGCGGCGCAGTCCTTGGCGCCATCATCGGCGGCGTGATCGGCAGCAATATCGGCTCAGGTGACGGCCGGCGCGCCGCCACCGCGGCCGGCGCAGTGGCCGGCGGCGTGATCGGCTATCAGGCGGCACAGAATGGCAGCCGGCGTGATCGGCGGAATGCCTATCGTGTCTACATCAGCCTCGACGACGGCCGCTGGGCCGAGGTCACGCAACTCGAAAATCCCCGCGTGCGCGCGGGCAGCCATGTCTACATCCGCAATGACCGCGTGTACCGCGTGAGTTGATCGGTATCCCCGTGGGTTGGTCATGAAGGCCGGACAGTGCTCCGGCCTTCATCATTCAACGGCCGGAAGGCCGGGATGTCGCGGGCGCGCGGTGGCTTCGAAAAAATGCCGGCGGCACAGCGAAAGATAGCGCTCGTTGCCGCCAATCTCGACTTGCGCCCCATCGCGCTCGATCTGGCCATCGGCGCCGACCCGCACATTCATCGTGGCCTTGCGCCCGCAATGGCAGATGGTCTTCAGTTCGGATAATTCGTCCGCAAGCGCGAGCAGGCGTGCGCTGCCGGGAAAGAGCTCAGCCCGGAAATCGGTCCTGAGCCCGTAACAGAGCACGGGAATCGACAGGCGGTCGACGATCACTGCGAGATCCTCGACCTGCGCGGCCGTCAGGAACTGCGCTTCGTCCAGCAGCACGCAGCTGACGGCCTCGCGCGCGTGCTCCGCCGATATTTCCGCAAGCAGGTCCGTGTTGCCCTCGAAATGCAGGGCCTCGCTGGTGAGCCCAATGCGGGAATGGACCTTGCCGCCTCCGCGCTGGTCGAGCTCGGCCGTATAGACCAGCACGCGCATGCCGCGCTCGCGATAATTGTGGCTTGACTGCAGCAGGGAGGTGGACTTCCCCGCATTCATCGTCGAGTAGTAGAAATAGAGTTTCGCCAAGGCCGTCAGCCGCCGGGCTCAATAAAGCAATTTGATTTCACGCAGCCGCTCGCGCAGGTAGTCGTCCGCCAGTATCGGCTCCGGATACCGGTCGGGACGCCCGGGCGTAATGCAGCCGGGCAGCGTCGCGATCGGAAAATCCGAGTTGAAGTGCAGGAAGAACGGCATCGAGTAACGGGGCCGATTGACACGCTCGCCGGTCGGATTCACGACACGGTGCGTCGTCGATGGCAACACGTGGTTCGTCAGCCGCTGCAGCATGTCGCCCACATTGCAGACCAGGCTGCCAGGCGGCGGATTGATCGGCAACCAGCGCCCGTTGCGGTCGAGCAGCTCCAGGCCACCCTCCTCGGCGCCGAGCAGCAGCGTGATCACGTTGATGTCCTCGTGCGCGCCGGCGCGCACGCCGGTCGAGCCGTCCTTGACGGGCGGGTAGTGCAGCACGCGCAGCACGCTGTTGCCCTCGCCCACCTTGTCGTCGAACCAGTGCTGCGGCAGCCCGAGATGGAGAGCGATGGACTCGAGCAGCTTGCGGCCCATCGAGTCGAAAGATTCCCAGAGAGCGAGCGCCGCGCGCTTGAATCCCGGGTCGCCTGCGAGCCAGATGTTATCGGGCATCGACGACCGGTAGCGGTGGCCCGGCGGCAGTTCGCGGCCGATCTGCCAGAATTCCTTCAAGTCGTAGTGGGTCGCGCCCTTGGCCGTTTCGATGCCGAATGGCGTCAGCCCGCGGGCACCGCCGATTCCCGGAATGCGATAGCGAAGTTTCTCCTCCTCGGGCAGGGCAAAGAACTTCTTGAAACGGTCGAGGCAGCCGTCGATCAGCGCCTGTGGCAGTTCATGATCGTTGACCACCGCAAAGCCGAAGCGCTCGAAGCTGCCGGCGAAATGCTTCACGAACGCCTTCGGGTCACTCTTAGCGAGCTGGTAGCTGACCGGTTCGACGGAATCAGGCATTGCGGCACATTATGGCCCCGCTTTCCCAGCGGCTCCAGAGTCACGCATGATGTCAGTCATGCCCGAGTCATCGCGCTGGTTCATCATCGTCAACCCGGTCTCCGGGGGCGGGCGGGCGCTACGTCGCTGGCCGTTGCTGTGCGCAGCGCTTACCCGGCATGGTGTGCAATATGAATCGGCGACCACTGCACAGGCTGGCCACGCCCTCGACCTTGCGCGTCTGGCCATCGCGCGCGGTCACCGTCGCTTGCTTGCGCTGGGCGGCGACGGATCATTCAACGAACTCGTCAATGGGCTGCTGGCGCAGCGGGCAGTGCCGCTCGAAAGTCTGCTCGCGGGGGTCGCGCCACTCGGCACCGGCAACGACTGGGCGCGCGCGATGCAGGTACCTGACGATCCGGACCGACTGGCGGAGGCGATGGCTCGCGGCAGGAGCCGTCGCGTCGATCTCGGCGTCGCCGAAGTCCCAGGAGTGGCCGGCGGCGCATCGCGACGGCTGGCATTCCACAACAATGCGGGAGCCGGCATCAATGCCGAAGCACTGCGCCTGACGCTACGCGGTGGCCCGCGTGCCCTCGCCTATCTGATCGGGCTCGCGCGTGCATTGATGCGTTACAAAGCGCCGCAATTCGAGGTGACAGCCGATGGGCGACTGCAGTCCGGACGCTACCTGGTCGCGCTGGCGGCGGTCGGCCACTTTTACGGCGCCGGCATGCGCCTGGCGCCGGGCGCGCAAGTCGATGATGGTCTCTTCGACCTGGTCCTGATCGACGCGCTTACGATCACCGGTGCCCTGCGTCGCCTGCCGAAACTCTTCAACGGCCGGTTGACGGCGGATCCGGCGGTTCACACGCTGCGCTGCCGGTCGGTGACGATATACGCCAGGCCCGCCTGCGGCGTTGAAATCGACGGCCAGGATTTCGGCTCGACGCCGGTGCAGCTGACGCTGCAGCCCGGGGCGCTGACGGTGCTCGACTGCCGCGATTCAGCGGAATGAAGCGAGGATCGCCGGCAGCTTCGCCGCGCCCGGGCACAGGCGCTCGAATGGCACGCTATTGAGGGCGGCTTCGGGCGTGTTGTGCCGGGCATGGAAATCGCGGCGCTTCTCGTCCACGTAGATCAGGCCGGTCACGTATTCATTGCGCATCGCGCGTTCCTGGACGTAGGCGGCCGCTCGGGCGCGATCGGTCGGGTCGTAGCCGGGGTCGAGCTTGCGCAGCAGGATGTTGCTGCCGTCGTGCATCGAGACCGGCAGCACTTCGCCCGGCGCGTAGCTGACGCTGATCTCGCGTTGCGGCGCGACGTAATCCGCGGCAACCGGCGCCTCCGAATGCTCGCGCACGTAGGCATAACTCTTGGTCGAGCCTTCGTGGTCGTTGAATGTCACACAGGGCGACAGGACGTCGATGATCGCGAAGCCGCTGTGTGAGAGTCCCGCCTTGATCAGCGGGACGAGTTGTTCCTTGTCGCCCGAAAAGCTGCGTGCGACGAACGAGGCGCCCAGCGCCAGCGCGAGGAGCACCGGGTCGATCGGTATCTGCTCGTTGGCCACGCCTTTCTTCGACTTCGAGCCGATGTCGGCGGACGCCGAGAACTGGCCCTTGGTCAGGCCGTAGACGCCGTTGTTCTCTAGGATATAAACCATGTCGAGATTGCGGCGAATCACGTGGGCGAGCTGGCCGACACCGATCGAGAGCGAGTCGCCATCGCCGGAAACACCGATGTAGCGCAGGTTCCGGTTGGCGGCGTTCGCGCCGGTCGCGATGGACGGCATGCGGCCGTGCACGGCGTTGAAGCCATGCGCTCCCGCGACGAAATAGGCGGTGGTCTTGGACGAGCAGCCGATACCCGAGAGCTTGACGACGCTTTGCGGCGGCAGTGCCAGCTCGTAGGCGGCCTGCACGATGGCAGCCGTCACCGAATCGTGGCCGCAGCCCGCGCAGAGAGTGGACATGCTGCCCTCGTAGTCGCGCCGGTTCAGGCCGAGCATGTTCAACGGCAGGCCCGGATTGGCGACCTTCGGCTTGATGGTGAGGCTCATGCCGCGACTCCCTTGGCGAGCGCCGAATTGACGCCATCCACGATGCAATCCGCCGCCATCGGCAGGCCGTTGTAATGCAGGATCGAATGCAGCTTCTTCTTGTCAACCGCTGTCTCCAGCGTCAACAGTGAACGCAGCTGCGCGTCCCTGTTCTGCTCGACGACGAAGATGGTCTGGTGCCCAGCCAGAAACTCTTCGACTTCCGCTCCGAACGGGAAGGCGCGCACGCGCAAATAATCGATCGCGGTACCCGCCCGGCGCAGTTGCGCGAGCGCCTCGCGCACCGGCGCGTCGCAGGAACCAAGGCTGACGATCGCCGCCGACGCGCCGCGGGAGTCGACCACGGCGGGCGGCACGAGCCGTGCCGCGGTACTGAATTTGCGCGTCAGGCGGTCCATGACGTCCTGGTACTCCGCGGAGTCCTCCGTGTAAGCGCCATAACGGTTGTGGCCGGAGCCACGCGTGAAGTAGGCCGCCTTCGGGTCCACGCCCGGCAGCGTGCGGTAAGGGATTCCGTCGCCGTCGGGATCAAGGTAACGGTGGAATTTCCCGAGCGTTGCGACCTGTTGTTCGCTCAGCACCTTGCCGCGGTCCGGCCGGTAGCCGTCGTCCCATTTGAGATCGGGCGCCATCCAGTCGTTCATGCCGATGTCGAGGTCGAGCAGTACGAACACCGGCGTCTGCAGGCGCTCGGCCAGGTCAAAGGCTTTCACCGCCATCTGGAAGCATTCCTCGGGGGAATCCGGGAACAGCATCACGTGGCGCGTATCACCGTGCGACGCGTAGGCGCAGGCCAGAAGGTCGCATTGCTGCGTGCGCGTCGGCATGCCGGTCGAGGGTCCCACACGCTGCACGTCGAACAAGACGGCTGGCACCTCGGCGTAATACGCGAGCCCGATGAACTCCTGCATCAGCGAGATGCCGGGGCCGCTGGTCGGCGTGAATGCACGTGCGCCGTTCCACGAAGCGCCGATCACGACGCCGATTGCGGCCAGCTCGTCCTCGGCCTGCACGACCACAAAATCCCTCTTGCCGGTCTTCGGGTCCACGCGATGGCGCGCACACAGCGCGCGGAAGGCGTCCATCAGCGACGTCGACGGTGTAATCGGGTACCAGGCGCCGACCGTCGCGCCTGCATAGAGGCAGCCGAGAGCCGCGGCGGTGTTGCCGTCCATCATCACGTGTCCCGTCGTCGCATTCATGCGCTCGATGCGCGTCGGCAGCGGGCAGTCGAACTTGTCCTTCGCGTAGCGGTAGCCGATCTCGATCGCCTTCATGTTCGATTCGACCAACGCCGGCTTCTTTGCGAATGTCTCGGCCAGCAGCGTGCGGATGACCTCGAGATCGAGGTCGATCAGCGCGGCAAGGGTGCCCGCGTACATGATGTTCTTCATCAATGTGCGGGCGCGCGAGCCCTCGAAGTTCTCATTGCAGAGCTGCGCGAACGGGACGCCGAAGGTCCTGATGTCGTTGCGCGAGAGCAACGTGCTGCTCGGCCAGGTCGAATCGTAGACCAGGCAGCCGCCGGCGACGACCTCGCGCACGTCACGCGAGTAGGTCTCCGCATTCATCGCCACCATGATGTCCACGCTGCCGGCGCGAGCCCGCCAGCCGTCGCGCGTCACGCGGATCTCGTACCAGGTCGGCAGGCCCTGGATGTTCGACGGGAAGAAATTCTTGCCGACGACCGGCACGCCCATCCGGAAGATCGCCTTCATGACCAGCGAATTGGCGCTCGCGGATCCCGAACCGTTGACATTCGCGAACTTGACCGTGAAATCGTTTACGCGCGGCGAAGCGCTGGCTCGCTCTGGCATCGGGCCTCATCCTCGGCATAGGGAATCTTGATCCAGGACTTCTGCATTTCCCAGGCATCCGTCGGGCAGCGCTCCGCGCACAGGCCGCAGTGAACGCACAGGTCCTCGTCTTTGACCATGATGCGGCCGGTCTGTTTCAACGGCTCGGAAACAAACAGGGGCTGGTCGGGGTTCCGGCGCGGGGCTTTCAGGCGCGCAACGACCTCGGCTTCCTCGCCATTCGCCGTGATGGTCAGGCAATCGGTCGGGCAGATGTCGATGCAGGCGTCGCACTCGATGCAGAGCCCGGCGTGAAACACCGTCTGGATATCGCAATTCAGGCAGCGGGCGACCTCCTCCGCCGCGCGCGCGGCGTCGAATCCGAGCTCGACTTCGATGTTGAGGCGCTTGAAGCGGTCCTTCAGGCTGACGTGCGGCATCAGCCGCCGCGTCGCGGCGTCGTAGTCGTTCTTGTAGGACCATTCCTGCATGCCGACCTTGCGGCTCTGCAGATTGACCCCGCGCGGCATCCGCTCGTCGAGTGGCTGGCTGCTGCAATGCTTGTAAATCGAGATTGCGGCCTGGTGGCCGTGCTCGACGGCCCAGATGATGTTCTTCGGGCCAAATGCCGCGTCGCCGCCGAAGAACACACCCGGGCGCGTCGACTGGTACGTGAGCTTGTCGATCTTCGGCACGTCCCATTTGTCGAACTCGATGCCGAGGTCGCGTTCGATCCACGGGAATGCGTTTTCCTGGCCGATCGCGAGGATCACGTCGTCGCAGGGAATGAACACTTCCTCGATCACGCGCTGGTCCTTGATGTCGAGGCCCTCCATCAC
>JBATEA010000260.1:0-4729 GCA_049663745.1 Steroidobacteraceae bacterium
GCCGCCGCCGTCGCCGCCCTCGGGGCCGAGGTCGATGATCCAGTCGGCGGTCTTGATGACGTCCAGGTTGTGCTCGATGACGATCACGGTATTGCCCTCGTCGCGCAGCCGGTGCAGCACGGCCAGCAGGTGCTTGACGTCCTCGAAGTGCAGGCCGGTGGTCGGCTCGTCGAGGATATAGAGCGTACGGCCGGTCGAGCGCTTGGAGAGTTCCTTGGCAAGCTTCACGCGCTGCGCCTCGCCGCCCGAGAGCGTCGTCGCGTTCTGGCCGAGCCGGACATAGGAAAGCCCGACGTCCAGCAGCGTCTGCAATTTGCTCGCGACCGTTGGCACCGCCTGGAAGAAGGGGAAAGCATCCTCGACCGTCATGTCGAGGATTTCCTGGATGTTCTTGCCCTTGTAGCGCACGTCCAGCGTCTCGCGGTTGTAGCGGCGCCCCTTGCAGACATCGCAGGACACGTAGATGTCCGGCAGGAAATGCATCTCGACCTTGATGACGCCGTCGCCCTGGCAGGCCTCGCAGCGTCCACCCTTGACGTTGAAGCTGAAGCGGCCCGGCTGGTAGCCGCGCGAACGGGATTCAGCGGTGCCCGCGAACAGCTCGCGGATCGGCGTGAAAAGCCCGGTGTAAGTCGCCGGGTTCGAGCGCGGCGTGCGGCCGATCGGGCTCTGGTTTATGTCGATGATGCGATCGATCTCGCCGATGCCGTCCACGCCTGCGCAAGGCGCCGGCTGCTCCGAGGACAGATCCAGCTCGCGCGCCGTGTGGCGGTACAGCGTGTCGTTGACGAGCGTGGACTTGCCCGAGCCCGATACGCCCGTCACGCAGGTCATCAGTCCGATCGGGAAGGTCGCGTCGATCGCCTTGAGATTGTTGCCGGTTGCGCCGCGCACTCGCAACGCGCGCTTGCCGTCGCGCGGCCGGCGTTTGTCCGGTATTTCGATGCGCTTGCGGCCCGACAGGTACTGACCGGTGAGCGATATCGCGCTGGCCTCGATGTCGGCGGGCCGGCCCGCGGCGATGACGCGCCCACCGTGGACGCCGGCGCCGAGACCGAGATCCACGACATGGTCGGCCTGGCGGATCGCTTCTTCGTCGTGCTCGACGACGATCACCGTGTTGCCGAGGTCACGCAACCGGTGCAGCGTGTCGAGCAGGCGCTGGTTGTCGCGCTGGTGCAGGCCGATCGAGGGTTCGTCGAGGATGTACATGACGCCGACCAGGCCGGAGCCGATCTGGCTCGCGAGCCGGATACGCTGCGATTCACCGCCAGACAGCGTCTCGGCGCTGCGATCGAGCGTCAGATAGTCCAGCCCGACGTCCACCAGGAATCCGAGCCGGTCCGAAATCTCCTTGACGACCTTGGCGGCGATATCCGCGCGCCAGCCCTCGAGCTTCAGCGTCGCGAAGAATTCCTGCGCGCGGCGCACGGGCAGGGCGGCGATGGAGGGCAGCGCGACGCCACCGACGAACACGAATCGCGCCGGCTTCGAGAGCCTGGCGCCCTCGCATTCGGGGCACTGGCGCGTGCCGAGGTAACGCGCGAGTTCCTCGCGCACCGTCATCGATTCGGTTTCGCGGTAGCGGCGATCGAGATTGGGCAGGATCCCTTCAAACTTGTGCTGACGTTTGATGGTCCGTCCGCGCGCGTCGAAGTAACGGAACTCGATCTCTTCGCCGCCGCTGCCCTGCATCAGGACGTCCTGCACGCGCGCCGGCAGGCCGCTGTAGGGCACCTCGGGATCGAAGTGGTAGTGATCGGCGAGCGCCTGGATCATCTGGTAGTAGTAGGCGTTGCGCCGGTCCCAGCCGCGCACGGCGCCGCTCGCCAGCGACAGCTGCGGATGGGTGACGACGCGCTCGGGGTCGAAGAACTGCTTGACGCCGAGCCCGTCGCAACCGGGGCAGGCGCCGGCCGGATTGTTGAACGAAAAGAGGCGCGGCTCGAGCTCGGACAGCGAATAGCCGCAGACCTTGCAGGCGAATTTGTCCGAGAATACGAGTTCCTCACGCTTCGGCTCCTCAAGGAAGGCAATACGGGCCACGCCCTCGCCGAGCCGCAGCGCGGTCTCGAAGGATTCGGCGAGGCGCTGCTGCAGGTCCGCGCGCACCTTGAAGCGATCGACCACCGCGTCGATCGAATGCTTGCGCTTCGGGTCGAGCCGGATCTTCTGGTCGAGCTCGACCAGCTTGCCGTCCACGCGCGCGCGCACGAATCCCTTGCCGCGCAGCTCGTCGAACACCTGTTGGTGCTCGCCCTTGCGCCCGGCGATGACCGGTGCGAGCAGTGCCAGGGGCGTTCCCCCTGCCAGTGCAAGCACCTGGTCCACCATCTCGCTGACGGTCTGTGCTGAAAGATCGAGCCCATGATCCGGGCAGCGCGGAATACCCGCGCGCGCATACAGGAGGCGCAGGTAATCGTAGATTTCGGTGACGGTGCCAACCGTCGAGCGCGGGTTGTGCGAGGTGGATTTCTGCTCGATCGAGATCGCGGGCGACAGGCCCTCGATCGAATCGACGTCGGGCTTTTCCATCATCGACAGGAACTGGCGGGCATAGGCTGACAGCGACTCGACGTAACGGCGCTGGCCTTCGGCATAGATCGTGTCGAAGGCGAGCGAGGACTTGCCGGAGCCCGAGAGCCCGGTGAACACGATCAGCTGGTCGCGCGGCAGGTCGAGGTCGATCCCCTGCAGGTTGTGCGTGCGCGCGCCGCGAATCTGGATGGTGGTCGTCATGGCAGCCAATCCGCGCCGCACGGGTGGCGCGCGGCGAGCCTGCTAGAATAACCGGCCCGTTCCGTGCGCCGCAAAGGGATTTCCACTGGTGGTTGAGGCTGCCGCGGCGCTTTCGCCCCCCGAACGCCGCGCCGTTGCGACGCTCGCCGTCATTTACGCGGTCCGGATGCTGGGGCTCTTCCTGCTATTGCCCGTTCTCGCCCTGTACGCAGGCTCGATGCCCGGCGGTACGCCGCTGCTGGCGGGGCTCGCGGTCGGGGCCTACGGCCTGACCCAGGCCCTGTTGCAGATCCCCTTCGGGGTCTGGTCCGACCGCCTCGGGCGGCGACCGCTGATCGTGACCGGCCTCTTGCTGCACATCGGCGGCTCCGCGCTCGGATACTTCGCCGCGACCGCGTGGGCGCTCGTGATCGCGCGCACCGTGCAGGGCATGGGCGCCGTTTCGGGTCCGGTGATGGCGCTGCTTGCGGACCGCACGCGCCCGGCCTCACGCACCCGCGCGATGGCTTTCATCGGCATCAGCATCGGTATTTCCTTCGTCGTTTCGCTGGTGGGCGGACCGCTGCTCGCCGGGAAGATCGGCGTCTCCGGCATCTTTGCGCTGATCGGCGGTCTCGGAGTCGTGGCGCTCGCGCTGATCGTGTTCGCGGTTCCAAAGGAAGCGGCACGCGTGACGGGACCGGTCCGCCGCTCCTGGCGTCAGGCGCTGACGCGCCGCCTGCTGCCGCACTATGCCGGCATCTTCATCCTGCACCTGTCGCTCACGGCGACCTTCATCGCCATTCCCCATGCGCTGCGCGACGTGCACGGTATCGCCGCGCCGCAGCACTGGGAGTTCTACCTGGCGGTGTTTGCCGCTTCGCTGGCCCTGACGGTGCCGCTGCTCCTGTGGTCCGAGCGCAGCGCGAAGCCCACGCGGACGGTCGTCGCCGGCGCGTTGCTGCTCGCGGGTGCGCAGGGTGCGCTCGCGCTGTGCTACCTGAATTTCGCGGCGATGGCCGTGGCGCTCGTGATCTTTTTCGGTGCCTTCAACTTCCTCGAGGCGCGCCTGCCCGCGAGTCTCGCCGGCGCGGCGGGCGAGGAAATGCGCGGGGCGGCGCTCGGCGTGTTCTCGACCTGCCAGTTTGCGGGGGCCTTCGCCGGCGGGATCCTGGGCGGCGGGCTGTTGGGGTCAGCGGCTGGTATTCCCGGCGTGTTCCTGCTGGCCAGCTTTGCCGCAGCCGCCTGGCTGACGCTGGCAGGCCGGTCCGAATCCCGGTGAAATCGCCGCATTGACGGTGCGCCGGCGGCCCGCCGGCGACTACAATGGGTCATCGATAACAAGAGGCAGGCAGCCATGGCACGGGGCGTCAACAAGGTCATTCTATTGGGCAACATCGGGCAGGATCCGCAGAGCCGCGCGATGCCGTCCGGAAAAGCAGTCGTGAACCTGCGCATCGCCACCAGCAAGCAGTGGCGCGACAAGCAGACCGGCGAGAACAAGGAGGCCACGGAGTGGCACACGGTCGTGATGTTCGATCGTCTCGCCGAGATCGCGGCCGAGTACTTGCGCAAGGGTTCCCAGGTCTACATCGAAGGCGAGCTGCGCACACGCAAGTGGCAGGACAAGGAAGGCCAGGACCGCTATTCAACCGAGATCGTCGCCAATGAAATGCAGATGCTGGGCGGCCGCGGTGGGGCCGGCGGTGGCGCAAGCGCCAGCCGCGGCCAGCCGGCAGCGGAGCGAGGCGAGGAGCGCGCTGCGCGCCCCGAACCCGCGGGCGTTGCCGAGAATTTCGATGACGACATTCCGTTCTAGTCAGCGCGGAGCAACGTAACCGCCGCGCACCCCGCGCGGCGACAGCACGATCTGCCAGAGCTGCGAGCGGCGCGCGCGGAAGGTGGCCATCGAGGTCGCCAGGTAGTACCGCCACATGCGGCGAAAGCGTTCGTCGTAGCCTTCACCGAGCGCCGGCCAGGCACGCTCCACGTTGTCCCGCCAGGCCTGCAA
>JBATEA010000261.1:0-6801 GCA_049663745.1 Steroidobacteraceae bacterium
GTTTCGCAGTTTGCGACAACTGCGAAACTGCGACCCGGCACCAATTAGCTACAACTGCGAAACTGCGACCCGGCACCAATTAGCTGCTCTGGCGCAGGCGGAAGGCGAGGAAGATCACGCTGCCGAGCGCGAGCAGCCAGCCGGGCCAGGCAGGCTGCGTCCCGAGCGCAATCCAGAGGACGCCACCGAGGAATGCCACGCCTGCGACGATGATCGTGTCGGTGCGGCGGCGGCTGTCGTGCAGCTCCTTGCGCAGCGCCTCGAGCGAGGCGGACTCCGTCTGGACCGCCAGTTCACCATCGTAGGCCCTTCGGATCGCGCGCCGCGCGATGACCGGCAGCAGCTTCAGCGCCTCGGCGACATCCGGCCAGTTGCTGCGGACATGCTCGACGATCGCCCGCGGGCCGGTGCGCTCGCGCATCCAGCTCTTCAGGATCGGCAGCGCCGTCTTCCAGATGTCGAGTTCGGGATACAGGTCGCGGCCGACGCCCTCGATGTTCAGCAGCGTC
Source organism: Steroidobacteraceae bacterium (assembly GCA_049663745.1). Taxonomy (GTDB): domain Bacteria; phylum Pseudomonadota; class Gammaproteobacteria; order Steroidobacterales; family Steroidobacteraceae; genus SCUD01. The sequence goes on from JBATEA010000261.1 coordinate 510, forward strand.
TTTTGCAGCAGGAACAGCTGCGGCTGGATCTGCATCTGGAACCGCCGCGCGATCTCGAACAGGCGCAGCAGCACGAGCCCGAATGAAATGTCCTTCAATGGCTTGTTGAAGATCGGCTCGCAGATCGTACGTACGGCGCTCTCGAGCTCGTCGACGCGCGTGCCCGCCGGCACCCAGCCGCTCTCGATGTGCAGCACGGCGACCCTGTGGTAATCGCGTTCGAAGAACGCCAGGAAATTGCCGGCGAGGTAGAGCTGGTCGCGCGGGTCGAGCGTGCCGACGATGCCGAAATCCACGGCCGCGTATTTCGGGTTCGCCGGATCGCTGACGTCCACGAAGATGTTGCCCGGGTGCATGTCGGCGTGGAAGAAGTTGTGGCTGAATACCTGCGTGAAGAATATCGTCACGCCGTTCTCGGCGAGCTTCCTGATGTCGGTTCCGACCGCGCGCAGCTTCGCCATGTCCGAGATCTGCACGCCGTGAATGCGTTCCATGACCATGACCTCGCGCCGGCACAGGTCCCAGTGGACTTCCGGCACGTGCAGCATCGTGGAGCCCGCGAAATTACGCCGCAGCTGCGAGGCATTTGCGGCCTCGCGCATGAGGTCGAGCTCGTTCATTACGGTGACTTCGTACTCGGCAACGACTTCCTGCGGCCGGAAGCGCCGCGAGTCGGCCCAGTAGCGCTGGGCCAGTGCTGCGAGTGTCTTCAGCACTTCGATATCGCGGCCGATCACCGCGCGCATGCCCGGCCGCAGCACCTTGACGACCACGGGCCGGCCGTCGATCAGCGTCGCGGCGTGCACCTGAGCGATCGACGCGGCGGCGAGCGGTGTCTCGTCGAAGCTGTCAAACAGCTTCGTGACGGGGCTTCCGAGCGCCTCCTCGATGCGCGCCCTGGCGATGTCGCCGGGGAACGGCGGCACGCGGTCCTGGAGCTTCGCGAGTTCGTCGGCAATATCGACCGGCAGCAGGTCGCGCCGCGTGGACAAGAGCTGCCCGAACTTGACGAAGATCGGCCCGAGCTCCTCGAGCGCCAGGCGCAGCCGCTCGGCACGCGTGCCGCGGCGGCGCGTGAACCAGGTCCACGGCGACAGGTAGAAAACGAAGCGTAACGGCCTGTAAAGGTGTGTCGCGCGCACGAAGTCGCCCAGCCCGTAGCGCACCAGCTTGCGGTGGATGGTCAGCAGGCGGCCTGCGACCCGCAGCGATATCAATGCCGGCTCCCGGAATTCTCGAGCTGCTCGATCCGGGCCTCGAGCCGGTCCGTCGCCTCGCGGATCGCATCCACGCCCGCGAGGAACTCATCCACCTCGAATTTCGCGGGAACGTCACGCCCTTCCTCGGTCAGGTATTCGGCAACGTTCTGCACGAAGGTATCGCGCGTCTTGAGCCCGAATTTCACGGCGCTGTGGGCGAGGCTCGCGAGGTGGTGCGCGAAGGCATCGCCGGTGATGCGCGACAGTTCTTCCTCGAAATCCGGCTGCGCGGCCGCAAACAGCTTGCGGAAACCCTGCGCGATTTCGGCGTCGCCCGTGATCTGCAGGCCGCCGCTCTGGAATTCCCTGGCCGCATCCGGCGCCGCGAGCCGCGCGAGCGCAAGCGGCGTGCCTTCGATCGTGGCGTCGGCCCCCGCAGCGCCACCCCTGCCGATCGAAATCCGGTCCGCGACGGCCTCGATGCGCACCCGGAATGGCGTCGCTGCGACCCGGATCTCGAGCGACTTGCCTGTGACCTGGGCGAGCAGCCCGCGCGCGCGCGACGAACCGGCGATATTCCGGTTCAGCAGCGACTCCAGCGGGCGCAGCAGTGGTTCCGGCGTCATGGATCTCAGTAAACGCAGCCGCGGTGCAGAGCGACGATGCCGCCTGCCAGGTTGTGCCACTTGCAATCGTCGAATCCCGCCGCGCGCATCATCGTCGCAAGCGTTTCCTGGTCGGGGTGCATGCGGATGGATTCTGCGAGATAGCGATAACTGGCCTCGTCGCCGGCGACGACGCGGCCGAGCGCCGGCAGCAGTCCGAATGAGTACGCGTCGTAGAGGGGCTTGAGGCCCGCGACCCGCGGCCTGGAAAATTCGAGCACCAGCAGGCGCCCGCCCGGCCGCAGCACGCGGCGCATCGAGGCGAGCGCGGCGGCCTTGTCGGTCACGTTGCGCAGCCCGAAGCCGATCGTCACGCAGTCGAACATGCGGTCGGGAAATGGCAGGCATTCGGCATTCGCGATCACGAAGGCGACATTGCGGGCGATGCCTTCGTCGAGCAGCCGGTCGCGACCGCGCGAGAGCATTTCCCAGTTGATGTCGGTCAGCACCGCGAGGCCCCTGTCGCCGACCTGCCGCGCAATGCCGGCGCCGAGATCGCCGGTGCCGGAGGCGACATCGAGCGCGCGCTGGCCGGGGCGCAGGCCGGTCTGCGACAGCGCGAAGCGCTTCCAGAGCCGGTGCATGCCACCCGACATCAGGTCGTTCATCAGGTCGTACTTGCCGGCAACCGAATCGAACACGCCACGCACGCGCCCGGCCTTTTCGCCCGCTGCGACCTGTTCGTATCCGAAGTCGACGGTACCGTCGCTCGGTTGACCGGAAGTCCCTGATTTCATTGCGATGTGGTGCCTGGCCTCAGGCTGATTCTACAGCGTCAGACCGGCAGCTTGCGCTCGTATCCGAGCTTCTCGCAGCGCTCCAGGTAGCGGGCCCATTTGCGGTCGTATTCGACGCCGAGTTCGCGCAGGTAGTCCCAGCTATAGAGCCCAGTGTCGTGGCCGTCGTCGAAATGCAGGCGCACGGCGTAGACGCCGATCGGCTCGACCTCGGTCACCTGCACCGATTCCTTTGCGAGCTCCAGCTTGCCTTCGCCGCCGCCGTGGCCGCGCACTTCCGCCGAAGGCGAGTAGACGCGCAGGTATTCGAATGGCAGTGAATAACGCGTGCCGTCCGGCCAGGCGACCTCGACGACGCGCGACTTGCGCTTGACCTTGATTTCGCTGGGCGCCTCCATCGGCTACTTGCGTCTCCGGGCGCGAGGATGGGCCTCGTCATAGACGCGCGCCAGATGCTGGAAGTCGAGGTGCGTGTAGACCTGCGTCGTGCTGATGTCCGCATGGCCCAGCAGTTCCTGCACGCCGCGCAGGTCGCGGCTGGATTCCAGCAGGTGCGTCGCAAAGGAATGACGCAGCAGGTGCGGGTGAACGGGGATGCCGAGTTCGCTCCCGGCCGCCCAGCGGCGAATGCGTTGCTGGATCGCGCGCGCCCCGAGCCGTCGCCCGCCCTGGCCGACGAACAGGGCGGTGACGCCCGGCTTCACGATGCTGGCGCGATCTGAGAGCCAGGCACGCAGCGCCGCGAGCGCCTGGCGCCCGACCGGCAGGATCCGCGTCTTCGAGCCCTTGCCGAGCACGCGCACGGTGCGGTCAGCGAGATCCACGTCCGCGACATCGAGGCCGGCCAGTTCCGCGAGCCGCAGGCCCGAGGAATACAGGAGTTCCAGCATCGCGAGATCGCGACGCGACAGCGGATCGGTGGCTTTACGTTCCAGCAGGCTCGCGACCTGGTCCACGTCGAGCGTCTTCGGCAGGTGCTTTGCCGCCTTCGGCGCGCGGATGTCCGCTGCGGGATTGGCTTCGATCACCTTTTCGCGGATCAGGTAATTGAAGAATCCGCGCAACGCCGACAAGCGGCGCTGCACGCTGCGCGGCCCGAGGCCGTCGCGATGCTCGCGGGCGGCGAAGCTGCGGATGTGGAAGTTGTCGAGCCTGCTCCAGGTTTCCAGGCGCTCGGAATCGCAGAATGCCGCCAGCGCGCCGAGGTCCCGGCGATAGCTCGACTCGGTGTTCGGTGACAGCCTGCGCTCGGTCCGCAGGTGGGCCAGGTAGCGCTCGATCCAGGCGCCCGCGGCGGCCTGCATCAATCCTCGGCGAGCGCGGCCGCGATCAGTTCGCCGATGCGCTGCAGGAAATCCGTGCTCATCGTCGGATTGAAGCGCCGCGCGTCATTCGAGCCGCAGGCCAGCAGCCCAAGGCTGCCCTTGGGCCCGAGCGGCACCAGCGCGACCGAGCCGATCCCGACGGATCCCTTTCCGAACAGGAAATCACGCTGCGAATCGCGCAACTGGCCGCAACGCGGCTTGCCGGAGCTGAACAGCGTGTCGAACGAACGCAGGTCAGGCGCGTCGGGGGCGACGACGCGCAGGAAGCGCGATTCCGCGAGGCCTGCGGGGACGGTCGGCTGGGTCAGCACGAGCACCGATTCGCCGGCGTCGAAGTCCTCGCGCAGCGAAGCCTCAACGGCATTGACGACCGCGGTGCGGTCACCGGCGGCGATCAGCCGGCGCGCCATCGCGAACACGCGCGCGCCGAGCGTGTCGTTCTCGCGCGCGACGTCAACATATTCCTTGAGCTTGCGTTCGAGTTGCCGGCTGCGTTCGCGCAGCACTTCCACCTGGCGCTCCAGCAGCGAGACCGTGGTCGCGCCGCCGCGCGAGTCCGGCAGGCGGATCTTCGCCAGCAACTGGGCATGCCGGTCGAAGAACTCGGGTGTCGCGGAAAGATAGGAAGCGACGGCCGCTTCGTCGACTTCGGCGATTTCGACGCCGCGCATCGGACGTGTCGTCATGTTGGCACTTCTCCCTCGAACGCCGTCTCCGCCGGTCCGGTCATCCAGATCGGCTCCCCTGGCCCTTTCCATTGTATGTCGAGCCGGCCTCCAGGAAGGTCGACTTGTACACATTCCTCGAGCAGGCCGTGGCGCCGGCCGACGGCGACCGCGGCACAGGCGCCGGTGCCGCAGGCACGCGTCTCACCGGTGCCGCGTTCATGTACCCGCAGGCGGATATGGCTGCGATCGACCACTTCCATGAATCCGACGTTGGTGCGCTTCGGGAAACGTGGATGATTCTCGATGGCGGGGCCGAGCCGGCCCACCGGGGCGTCGGCGACCGACGGCACGCGGATGACGGCGTGCGGGTTTCCGACCGAAACGGCTCCGATCTCGACCTCACTGGCGCCGACCGTCAGCGGGTAAACATAAGCCTCGCCGCTCGCCTCGAATGGCAGCGAAGCCGGGTTGAAATCCGGCACTCCCATCGTGACCGAGACTTGAGCGCCCCGAACCTTTGCCTGCACGAGCCCGCCCGGGCTGTCGAGCACGAGATCCGGCGAGCTGGCGCCGTCTCTCTCATGCAGGAAGCGCGCGATACAGCGCGCGCCATTGCCGCATTGTTCGACCTCGCGGCCATCGGCGTTGAAGATGCGGTAGTACACGGCCGTGCCGGCGTGTCTCGGCGGCTCGAGCATCAGTGCCTGGTCGAAGCCGATGCCGGTATAGCGATCGGCCAGCCGGCGGAATGTTTCCGCGTCGGGCGGGCCGCCCGCGGGGGCATCGAAGATGATGAAATCGTTGCCGAGTCCATGCATCTTCGTAAAGCGCATGGCGGGATTCTAGCGCGATTTGACGGTTAGAATGCGCCCATGCGGAGTCCGATGATCGACGGGAACGAGTTGCCGACGCTGGCGGCGCCGCGCGTGGCGCTGCGCTGGCTGAAGGAAAGCGATGCCAGTGCCCTGTTCGGGATCTTCTCGAACCCGACGGTCATGCGGTATTGGTCGACGCTGCCGATGTCGGACATCGCGCAGGCGAAAAAACTGATCGCGGACATCCAGGAGGGTTTTCGCACGCAGCGCCTGCTTCAGTGGGGCGTCATCCGGCTCGAGGACGACCGGGTCATCGGCACCTGCACGTTGTTCGCCATCAATGAGGCGCAGGGCCGCGCGGAGCTCGGCTATGCGCTGGGCCAGGAGTACTGGGGCTGCGGATACATGAAGGAAGCGCTGACGGCACTCGTGGACTTCGCCTTCGGGGAGCTTGGGATGCGACGCCTCGAAGCGGACATCGACCCGCGTAATGCCGGTTCGCTGCGTGCCGTGGAGCGCCTCGGCTTCCGGCGCGAAGGGGTATTGCGCGAGCGCTGGAAGGTCAATGGCGAACTGCAGGACTCGGTGGTCCTGGGTCTGCTGAGCCACGAATGGCGGCCGGGGCCGGCAGAATGACGGACGTCGAGATCGTTTCCTTCCGCGGCGAACTTGCGCCGGCATTCCAGCGCCTGAATCTGGCCTGGATTGAACGGTTATTTGCGGTCGAGGAAGCCGATCGCAAGGTGCTGGGCGACCCGGATCGCGCCATCATCGCGAGCGGTGGCCAGATATTCTTCGCAATGGATGCGGGGCTGCCGATCGGGACCGTCGCGATGATCCGCACCGCGCCGCAGCGATTTGAACTCGCCAAGATGGCCGTGGC
>JBATEA010000262.1:0-2234 GCA_049663745.1 Steroidobacteraceae bacterium
GTTTCGCAGTTGTCGCGACTGGCGAACTTGCGACCCGGCACCCAACTCACGACAACTGCGAAACTGCGACCCGGCACCCAATTCACAACTTCGCGACATCTTGCCGCAGGATCTCGGCCAGCCGTGCGGCTGCCTTGCCGGGATTCTCCGGGTCTGCGAATACCAGGTAGAGCTGACCGAAGCGTTCGCCACCTTCGGGCATCGGCAACGGCTTGAGCGCGCCGGCCGCGAGCTCGCGCTGGATCGTTTCTTCCACGAACCACGCAAAGCCCAGGCCCATGCAGGCCGCGGCGATCTGCGTCGCCTTGTGCGATACGGTCCAGCGCTGCTCGGCGCCCAGCCAGCCGCCGGATTCGCGCGCGCGGTGAATGGCCGTGTCGCGGATCACGAGCTGCCGATGCTCACGCAGGTCATCGAGCGTCACCGGCCGGCCGAGGTGGTGCAGCGGATGATCCGGGTGGGCGGCGGCGATCATGTGCAGGGGCATCAACGGCGTGCCGAAGAATCCCTGGCCGAGCACGCCGCTGACGGCGAAGTCCACGCGCTTTTCCTGTAAGGCCTCGTCGGTTCCGCCAAGCACGGTCTCGTAGATCTGCACGCGGATCTCGGGGCGTTCTTTCGCGAAGCGTTCCAGCGAACGCAGCAACACCCAGGTCGGGAACAGGATCTCGACGGCGATCCGCACTTCCGGCTCCCAGCCGGCGCGGAGACTCCGCGCGCCACGCTCGAGCGAGGCGGCCCGCTCCAGCAATAGCTGCGCGCGCCGGTACAGCACCTGGCCGGCGGGCGTCAGCACGGCCTTGCGGCCGCGGATCTCGAAGAGTTTCACGTCGAGCTGTTGCTCGATTTTCTGCACCGCGTAACTGACGGTCGACTGGGTCTTGTGGATCTGCTCGGCGGCCTGCGCGTAGCCGCCGGCCTCGACCACGGCGATCAGCGCGCGCCATTGCTCCAGGCTGATTCTGAGGGCTGACATTTCGATCCATTCGATAGATAAACCCGAATTTATCCGCTTTTTAATCGAACGTGTAAATAGTTTAATGGCAGCGACCCAAAAGGAGCTGCCCAAATGACCGCACGCATCATCGACCGGATCGTCCTCAGCACCGAAACCACGGATGGCGGTGGCGTCCGCCTGCGCCGCAGCTTCGGCTCGCACGCGGCACTCAGGCTCGATCCCTTCCTGCTGTTCGATGAGTTCGGAACCGACAATCCGGACGATTACATCGCCGGTTTTCCGCCGCACCCGCACCGCGGCTTCGAGACCGTCACTTACATGATCGATGGCCACATGCGCCATGAGGATCACCTGGGCAATGTCGGCGAGCTGAAGAGCGGCGGCGTGCAGTGGATGACCGCTGGGCGCGGGATCATCCACTCGGAAATGCCGCAGCAGGATCGCGGCCGCATGCGCGGCTTCCAGCTGTGGATCAACCTGCCGGCGCGCGACAAGATGCAGCCGGCGCGGTACCGCGACATACCGGCTGGCGAGATTCCGGAAGTCGCGCTGTCCAGCGGCGGCCGCCTGAAGCTGATCGCCGGGCGCATCGTCGTCGACGGCCGGGAAATCGTCGCGCCGCTCAATGCGACGCCGGGGTCGATGGCGACGGATCCGTTGTACGCGGATGTGACGCTGCCCGCCGACGCCTCGCTCGAGCTGCCGGTCAGCGCCGGACACAACGCGTTCATTTATCCCTTCGAGGGCGAAGTCAGCATCGCCGGCGGGCGCGTGACGCAGCACAGCGCCGCGATGCTCTCGGAAGGCGAAGTGGTCAGCGTGACGGCGGGCGCCGCGGGCGCGCGCTTCGTGCTGGTGGCCGGCCGGCCGCTGGGTGAACCGGTCGTGCAGTACGGGCCCTTCGTGATGAACACGCGCGAGGAGATCGAGCAGGCGCTCGCGGACTACCGCGCCGGGCGCCTGGCGGCCTAGATCAGTCTTTCAATTCAACATTCGACAGGAGACATCATTATGGACACGGCAAAGACTTACACACCGACGGTTGGGCGCTTCCTGCTCGCCGCCATCTTCCTGATCAGCGGCGTCGGCAAGCTGCTGAATCCCGCCGGTACGATGGGCTACATCAGTTCGGTCGGCCTGCCGCTGCCGGAGCTGGGACTGGCGATCGCCGTGATCGTCGAGATCGTCGGCGGCCTGCTGTTGATCGTCGGCTATCGGACCCGCGTCGTTGCGTTGACACTCGCGGTCTTTACGATCGTGGCCACGATCTTCTTTC
>JBATEA010000263.1:0-1890 GCA_049663745.1 Steroidobacteraceae bacterium
CGTCCAGGCCGTCCGGGTCCAGTGTCCCTGCGGCGACCTTGCCGGCGAGGCGCCGCGCGGCCTGCATGATGTCCCAGCGGCCGCCATAGGCGACCGCGACGACCAGATCCAGTCGCATGCGATTTGCCGTGCGCTGCTCCGCGGCGTCGATGCGCTTGACCAGCGCCGGGGCGAGCCGCGAGCGATCGCCGATGAACCGCAGCCGCACGCCGTTGGCATCCAGCTCCGCGACCTCGCGATCGAGCGCCTCGAGGAACAACTGCATCAGTACGCCGACCTCCTCGGCCGGCCGTCGCCAGTTCTCGCTCGAGAAGGCAAACAGGGTCAGCGCCGCCACGCCGCGCCGCACCGAATGTTCGATCGTGGAGCGGACCGTGCGTGCGCCGGCACGATGCCCGGCCGCGCGCGGCAATGAGCGCTGCTCGGCCCAGCGGCCGTTGCCGTCCATGATCACGGCCACGTGGCGCGGCACCGGCCCTGCGCTCGTTTGTTCGGTGGCGGGTGCCGGCATTTCAGACCTGCAGGAGTTCTTTTTCTTTTTCGGCGAGCACGGCATCGATTTCGTGCACGTGCCGGTCGGTCAGCTTCTGGATCTCTTCCTGGGATCGGCGATCGTCATCCTCGGAGATCAGTTTCTCCTTGAGCATTTCTTTCAGTTCAGTCATCAGGTCGCGGCGCACGGCACGCACCGCCACGCGCGCATTCTCGGCCTCGTGGCGCGCGACCTTGGTCAGCTCGCGACGGCGTTCCTCGGTCATCGGCGGCAGCGGCAGGCGGATCACCTGGCCGGCCGTGTTGGGCGTCAGGCCCAGGTCGGATTTCAGGATCGCCTTCTCGACCGCGTGCACGGCCGACTTGTCCCAGGGGGTCACGGCGAGCGTGCGCGCGTCCTCCACCGTGACATTCGCCACCTGGTTGAGCGGCACCTCGGTGCCGTAATACTCGACCTTGATGCCTTCGAGCAGCCCGGTATTGGCGCGGCCGGTGCGCATCTTCCGGTAGTGGTCCCGCAATCCGGCAACGCACTTGGACATGCGCTGCGTGGCGTCGCGACTCATCTCCTCGAGCATGACTGCGTCCTCATGGAAGCCGGTTACAGCCCATTTGCGACCAGCGTGCCCACGTCCTCGCCATCGACGATGCGCATCAGGTCGCCTTCGTTCATCAGGTTGAACACCCGCAACTGCAGGCCGTTGTCCCGGCACATCACGATCGCCGTGGCGTCCATGACGCCCAGCCGGTCGTCGAGCACCTTGTCGAAGGACAGGGTCTTGTAGCGTTGCGCGCGCGGGTTGCGCACCGGGTCGTCGTCGTAGATCCCGTTGACCTTGGTCGCCTTCAACAGCAGGTCGGCGTCGATCTCGATCGCGCGCAGGGATGCCGCCGTGTCGGTCGTGAAGAACGGGTTGCCGGTGCCGGCCGCGAAGATCACGCAGCGGCCCTTCTCGAGATGGCGCACGGCGCGGCGCCGGATGTAGTCCTCGCAGACTTCCTGGACGCGCAGCGCGGATTGCACGCGCGCATGGGCGCCGAGCGCCTCCAGCGCATCCTGTAGCGCCAGGCCGTTCATGACTGTCGCGAGCATGCCCATGTGATCGGCGGTCACGCGGTCCATGCCGGCTCGGGCGAGGCCTGCGCCGCGAAAGATGTTGCCGCCGCCGATCACGACGGCCACCTGAACGCCGCGGGCCATGACGTCGCGAATCTCGCCGGCGACCCGTTTCAGGATGATCGGGTCGATGCCGTAGTCCTCGGCGCCGAGCAAGGCCTCGCCGCTGACCTTCAGCAATATTCGCGACAGCGACTTGCGGGCCAGCGGTTCCGACATGCCCATCCCCTTATCTGGTGCCGGGTCGCAGTTTCGCAGTTTGGCGGCAGATACTGCGAAAC
>JBATEA010000264.1:0-5197 GCA_049663745.1 Steroidobacteraceae bacterium
CGGGCTGTTCGCGGAGCTGGGCAAGCTCTGCAAGCCGCAGGCCGTGCTGGCCACGAACACCTCGACGCTCGACGTCGACGCCATCGCGGCGGCGAGCGGTCGCGCGACCGATGTCGCCGGCATGCACTTCTTCAGCCCTGCGAATGTCATGCGGCTCGTCGAGATCGTGCGTGGCCGCGAGAGTTCGCGCGCGACACTCGCGACGATCCGGGCCGTGACCAAGCGGATCGGCAAGATCGGCGTGACGGTCGGCAATTGCTACGGATTCGTCGGCAATCGCATGCTGTACGCCTACGGCCGGGAAAAGGAACTGATGCTGCTGGAGGGCTCGACACCGGAAGCCATCGACCGGGCGCTGGAAGGATTCGGCATGGCGATGGGGCCGAACGCGGTGGGCGACCTCGCCGGCCTCGACATTGGCTTTCACGCGCGCCGCGAGTGGAGCGCCCGGCCGGACGATCCGCGCTTTTATCGGGTGTCCGATCGGCTCGCGGAGCTCGGCCGTTTTGGACAGAAGACCGGCCGTGGTTTCTATCGCTACGATGGACCGGACCGCAAGCGGCAGGCCGACCCCGAGGTCGTGGACCTGATCCGCGCGGAGGCGGGCAAGCTCGGCGTCGCGCGACGCGAGATTGCGGAGCCGGAGATCGTCGAGCGTTGCATTTTTGCGCTCGTCAATGAAGGCGCACGCCTCCTCGAGGAGGGCATCGCCGCGAGTCCGGCCGACATCGACGTGATCTGGTGCAATGGCTACGGTTTCCCACGCCATCGCGGCGGCCCGATGTTCCATGCCGACACGGTCGGGCTCGGCACCGTAGCGAAGGCCATGCGGCGCTACGCGGATGAACAGGGGCCGAAGTACTGGACTCCGGCGCGCTTGCTCGCGAGTCTGGCGGAGCGCGAAGGCACATTTGCAGGCTGGCAGGCAGGCCGCGCGCACGGCGCCTGACGCTGGCTGCGGGGCCGCAGGGGGCGAGACATGCAGTTGCAGAGTTACCTGGCGGGACGATGGCAATCGGGCGGCGGCCGCGCCACGGCGCTTCGCGATGCCAGCACGGGCGAACTGATCGCGGAGGCGTCCAGCGAAGGCCTCGATTTCCGCAGCGTGCTCGATCATGCGCGCGCAGTCGGCGGGCCGGCGCTCCGGGCCATGACCTTCCACGAGCGGGCCGCGATGCTGAAGGCGCTGGGCAAGCGCCTGTTCGACTTCAAGGACGAGTTCTACGAGCTGTCCTACCGGACCGGTGCGACGAAATCCGATTCCTGGATCGATATCGATGGCGGGATCGGCACGATGCTCGTGTTCGCAAGCAAGGGCTCGCGCGAGCTGCCGAACAGCCGCGTCTACCTCGACGGCAATGTCGAGCAGCTGTCGAAGGGCGGGTCATTCCTGGGCCAGCATATCTGCGTGCCGCTCGAAGGCGCGGCCGTTCACATCAATGCCTTCAACTTTCCCGTCTGGGGCATGCTCGAGAAACTGGCGCCCACGCTGCTCGCCGGCGTGCCGGCCATCGTCAAGCCCGCGACCGCAACCTGCTACCTGACGGAGCGGGTTGTGCGGCGCATCGTCGAAACGGGGCTGCTGCCGCCTGGCGCCCTGCAGCTCGTCTGCGGCAATGTCGGCGACCTGTTCGACCACCTCGGCTGCCAGGACATCGTGTCTTTCACGGGATCCGCCGCAACCGCCGCGCGGCTTCGCACCCATGTGGTCGTGGTGCGGAACTCCGTGCGCTTCATTGCAGAGACCGATTCCCTGAATTCCTCGATCCTGGGACCGGACGCCGGGCCGGGCACGCCGGAGTTCGATCTCTTCGTAAAGGAAGTCGTACGAGAGATGACGGTCAAGGCCGGTCAGAAGTGCACGGCGATCCGCAAGGCCCTGGTTCCCGGACACATGACCGGCGAGGTGATCGCGGCACTGCAGGCGGCGCTCGCGAAGACCGTCGTTGGCGATCCGCGGGCCGACGGCGTTCGCATGGGCCCGCTCGCCAGTCTCGCTCAGCGCGAGGAAGTGCTGGCGCGCGTGGCGGAACTGCGGCGCGAGACCGAACTCGTCGCCGGCGATCCCGCGCAATTCGAGGTCAGCGGCGCCGACCGCGAACGCGGCGCATTCGTGCCGCCGCTTCTGCTGCTGTGCCGCGACGGCGATGCGGCCCGGGCCGTCCATTCCGTCGAGGCCTTCGGGCCGGTATCCACGGTGGTCGGCTACGGGGACGTGGCGGACGCGATCGCGCTCGCACGGCGCGGCGAGGGCAGCCTGGCCGGCTCCGTGTTCACGGCCGACGACCATGTCGCGGCCGAACTGGTGCTGGGCCTCGCGCCTTTTCACGGCCGGCTGCTGGTCGTGAACCGGCACTGCGCCAGGGAATCGACGGGCCACGGCTCGCCGCTCGCGCATCTCGTGCACGGCGGACCCGGCCGCGCCGGCGGCGGCGAGGAGATGGGCGGCATCCGCGGCGTGATGCATTACATGCAGCGAACGGCAATCCAGGGCTCGCCCGATATCCTGACGGCCGTCGGCGGCCGCTGGGTGCGCGGCGCCACGCAACGCGATCCCGGCGTGCATCCGTTCCGCAAGCCCTTCCACGAGCTCGCGATCGGCGACACCTTCAATTCCGCCGAACGCGAAGTCACAGTGGCCGACATCGAACGCTTCGCCGACCTGTCGGGCGATCGATTCTATGCGCACATGGACGATCGCGAGGCGGCGCGCAACCCGCTGTTCGGGGGACGGGTCGCGCACGGCTATTTCCTGATCTCCGCGGCCGCCGGCCTCTTCGTCGAGCCGGCCTACGGCCCCGTGCTCGGCAATTACGGGCTCGACAACCTGCGTTTCGTGAAGCCGGTGAAGCCGGGCGACCGCATCCGCGTGCGCCTGACCTGCCGCGAGAAATCGCTGCGCGCGGACAAGGGCTGGGGCGAGGTGAGCTGGGACACCGAGATCACGAACCAGCTGGGCGAGACGGTCGCGTCCTATCATGTGTTGACGATGGTGAGTGTCCACGCCGTGCCGGACTCGGTGAAGGAATAAGTCGTGAGCATTGACATCGCCCGCTACCGCCGCGAATTTCCGAGCCTCGGATTCGAGTGTCCGCTGCCGGCCATCCTCGAAATCGTGATCGCGAACGAGGGCCGGCAGAATGCCGCAACCGAGTCCATGCACCGCGACCTCGCACTCGTGTGGCGCGCGATCGACAGCGACGACGCGGTGCGCGTCGCACTGGTACGCGGGGCCGGCGAGCATTTCTCGTCCGGCGGCGATTTCACGATGATCGAGCGGATGATCGAGGACGAGGCGACGCTGCTGCGCGTCTGGAAGGAGGCGAGTGATCTTGTCTACAACCTGATCAACTGCTCGAAGCCAGTCGTCTCGGCAATCCGCGGCACGGCGGTTGGCGCGGGTCTTGCCGTTGCGCTGCTCGCCGACATCTCCATCGCCGGGCGCAATGCGAAGATTCTCGACGGGCACACGCGTCTCGGCGTGGCGGCCGGCGATCATTCGATCATCGTCTGGCCGCTGCTGTGCGGCCTGGCGAAGGCACGTTATTACCTGCTGACCAACCAGGCACTCTCCGGTACCGAGGCCGAACGGATCGGCCTCGTCGCCATCTGCGTCGAGGACGGAGAGGTTTACCCGAAGGCGCTGGACGTCGCACGCAATCTCGCGGCGGGCAGCGCGACGGCCATACGCTGGACCAAGCATGCACTCAACAACTGGCTGCGCCTCGCGGGGCCGGGCTTCGACGCTTCGCTGGCGCTGGAATTCCTGGGATTCCGGCTCGCCGACGTGCGCGAGGGCCTCGCGGCGGTTCGCGAGAAGCGTCCGGCGAGATTCGATCCGCCCTGATCGGGCGCGAGATCATACGCCGCGACCGTCCGGCGCGGCTGCCACGATTGCGACCTGCGATCTCCGCCGCTAGTATCTGAAGTCGCCTTGGGGTGGTCTTGAAGACCTGAGACGCCGGTTGCCAGAGAGGCCCACCGGCGAACCCGTTGAACCTGATCCGGTTAGGACCGGCGTAGGGAGCAGGCATGATCCGACGATCTGCGACGTTGGCTTTCCTTGCCGCCGCCACCTGGCTGCCGTCTGCGTTTGCGGAATCCCCGACACCGCTGGCCGAGGTCGTCGTGACTGCGAGCCTGCGTACGATGGCGGCGAAAGACCTGCCGGCCAGCGTGTCGGTCATCGCCGGCGATGATGTCCGGAATGGCGCCGTCGCGCACCTCGAGGAACTGCTGCCGCAAATCCCGTCATTGTCCTGGGCCGGCGCCAGCTCGCGCCCGAGGTATTTCCAGCTGCGCGGTATCGGCGAACTCGAGCAGTACCAGGGCGCGCCGAATCCGTCGGTCGGGTTCCTCGTGGATGAAATCGACTTCAGCGGCATCGGCATGATCGCTTCGCTGTTCGACGTCGAGCAAGTCGAGGTGTTGCGCGGCCCGCAGGGCACGCGTTACGGCGCGAATGCCCTCGGCGGCCTGATCAAGGTCAAGACGCGCGATCCGTCCGGCGCACGAGATCTGCATGCCGAGGCCGGCGCGGGCGAGGACGGCCTGTGGATGGCGGGCGTTGCGACGGGCGGCGCCATGCCCGGTGGCGACGGCGTCGACGGGGCCTGGCGTGCGGTGCTGCATCGTGCAGTCAGCGACGGATTTCGGCACAACAGCTATCTTGGGCGCGACGACACGAACGGCCGCGATGAGCTGACCGCGCGACTCAAGCTCCGCCTTGGGGCGGAGAAGATCTGGCGCGCGGACCTCAACCTGATGTACGCGGATTTCGACAACGGCTACGACGCGTTTGCCGTCGACAACAGCTTCACGACGCTATCCGACCGGCCGGGCCGCGATTCCCAGGAATCGCGCGGTGCGTCGCTCGACCTCAGCTACATGGGATCGAGAGACCTCGTCCTGCGCTCGATCACGGCCTGGGCCGATTCGGACGTCGAGGCGAGTTTCGATGCGGATTGGGGCAATGAGCCGGGCTGGGGTGCGGCAGGCCCCTACGATTTCTTCTCTCGCACGCGGCGCAATCGCCGCACGCTGAGCCAGGACCTGCGCTTGATGTCGGACGGCGCAGGAGGCTGGTCATGGCTGGTGGGCGCCTGGATATCGCGCCTGGAGGAGACCAATCACATTGCGGATGATGGCCGCTACCTGGCGGACGCGTTCATCCGCCTGCTCGACAGCTGCTATCGCG
>JBATEA010000265.1:0-2354 GCA_049663745.1 Steroidobacteraceae bacterium
CCGGAGTGCCGCGAGCCGCGCAGCCTGCTGGTCGTCGGGCGCCGCCGCGACGGCTGGATCAGGCTTCCGCCGCCTCACTCGCAACCGCTACCGGGCGGCGCACCGGCAGGAGCCGGGTGCGGAGCGCCGTTTCGATCTTCGCGGCGATCTCCGGATGCTGCTGCAGGTAAGCGCGGGCATTGTCCTTGCCCTGGCCGATGCGTTCGCCTTCGTAGGCGTACCAGGAGCCGGATTTCTCGACCAGGCCGTGCAGCGCGCCAATGTCGATCAGCTCGCCTTCGCGCGAGATGCCGTGGCCGTAGAGGATCTCGAATTCCGCCTCGCGGAACGGCGGCGAGACCTTGTTCTTGACGACCTTGACGCGGGTTTGGTTGCCGATGACTTCCTCGCCGTTCTTCAGCGCGCCGATTCGGCGAATGTCGAGCCTGAGCGATGCGTAGAACTTGAGCGCATTGCCGCCGGTCGTGGTCTCGGGGTTGCCGAACATCACGCCGATCTTCATCCGGATCTGGTTGATGAATAGGACAATCGTGTTGGAGCGCTTGATATTGCCGGTGAGCTTCCGAAGCGCCTGCGACATCAGCCGGGCCTGCAGCCCGATCTGCATTTCGCCCATCTCGCCCTCGATCTCGGCTTTCGGCGTGAGCGCCGCGACCGAGTCGATCACGACGATGTCCACGGCCCCCGAACGCACCAGCATGTCGGTGATCTCGAGCGCCTGTTCGCCGGTATCCGGCTGTGAAATCAGCAGTTCCTTGGTGTCGACGCCGAGCTTGCCGGCGTAGATCGGGTCGAGCGCGTGTTCGGCGTCCACGAAGGCGGCGACGCCGCCCAGTTTCTGCGTCTGGGCGATGATCGACAGCGCGAGCGTGGTCTTGCCGGAAGCTTCCGGCCCGTACACCTCGATCACTCGGCCGCGCGGCACACCGCCGACGCCGAGTGCGACGTCGAGACCCAGGGATCCGGTCGATACGACTTCGATGTCGTTGTTGGCCGGGTGGTCGCCGAGGAGCATCACCGAGCCCTTGCCGAACTGCTTGTCGATCTGGCTCAGCGCCGCGGCGAGAGCTTTCTTGCGGTTGTCTTCCATCGAGTTTCTTCCCCTTGTAGGTGGAGGATTATTTCACAAAGAACCGGCCTGCGGCGCTCGCAGAATTGCTTCTGCGTTGGGCTCAATTGCCGTTTCGGGGAGAGCTTACGACTCCGGGTGGCTCAGGCCGCGACCCAGGGCCTCAGGACTTGCCAAGAGCCCATTCGGCGAGCGGCGTGTAGTGCAGGCCGTCCGGGCCGGACACGGATTCGACCAGCGCCAGGCGGTCGCAGGTCCAGGGCAGGGCCGGAATCGTCAGTTTTGGCGGCGGCCGGCGCACGCGACGCACCAGCGTGAAATGCGGCCGCCAGGCCCTCTCCTCGCGCTCGACGCCGAGCGGGATCAGGCGCTCCCACAGGGTGTCCACCAGCTTCTGGCCTGCGTCCGGCACGGCGTCGGCAAGCGCCGCGACGACCTTGGGCCTCGGCCAGTATTCCAGTCGGTCGAAATTGAGCTTTGCCGGCTTGTAATCGCCCCGCGCGCCGATCCGGATGATTTCCGGTATTCGCGAAATGGGCACCCGCCCGAGGAAAGCGAGTGTCACGTGCAGGTTGGAGCCGGAGATTGGCTGGCCGTCGATCGAGGCGACGGCGGGCCCGGTGGCCTCGATCAGCGCCTGGCGCGTCTTCACGTCGGGCCAGTACGCGAAAAAGAGCCGGCGCGCGTGCTCGCGTAGATCGAGTGGCGTGCTCATGGGCTGAGCAGCCCCGAGAGCGCTGCGGCGACGGTCCGGCGGCGCACGGTATCGCGATCGCCGCGGAAATGGTGGTGCGCGGCCCGCGCCCGGACGCGCCCGCGCTGGCGTCGGGCCCAGGCGATCCAGACCGTGCCGACCGGCTTGCCGGGTGTCGCACCGGTGGGTCCGGCGATACCCGTCACGGAGACGGCGACGGTCGCACCTGCAGAACGGAGTGCCCCGCGGGCCATCGCGAGCGCGACCGGTCCGCTGACCGCGCCATGCCGTTCCAGCAAGGCGGGGCTGACGCCCAGCAGTTTCTGTTTCGCGGCATTCGAATAGGTCACCCAACCGCGGTCGAAATAGTCGGAGGAACCGGACAGGTCCGTCAGGCATTTGGCGAGGTATCCGCCGGTGCAGGATTCCACCGTGACGATGCGCGCGCCGCCTGCGCGCAGGCGCCGGCCCACGCGTGCAGCAAGCCGGGCGAGCGCGGCATCACGCGGCGCGGGCATGTTCAGCCGGTCCTGGAAAAATCGGGCGCGCGCTTTTCGCGGATCGCGGCGATCGCCTCGCGCACCTCGGGAC
>JBATEA010000266.1:0-5317 GCA_049663745.1 Steroidobacteraceae bacterium
GTTGCTCATCGCGGCGGGCGACGAAGCAGCCGCGCGAGCGCTGCCGTGGCCGGAAGACGAAATTGCGCGCGTCGCGGCTGACGTCAATGCCGGGTTCATGGTGCTCGTGCCAAGACAGGCGGTGATGATCGATGATCAACAGCGCGTCGGCTGGTGGCGCGTGGACCCTGCATCCGGCGAGACCATCGGTGTCATGGACAATGGCTTTCACGCTGGCATGGTCGAGTACAAGCTGAAGGTGCTGATCGCAACGATGACGCCATTCATTCTCCGCCCCGGCAATGCGGAACGCGCGGATGCCATTCGACGGCTCATTGTTCAGGGAGGCGGTCAAATGCTTTCAGCCGCTCAAATGCGCCATTTGGCGATGTTCGACCTGTATCGATATCTGTTGGCCGATTTAGCGGTGCTGGCTAAAGGGCTCGGCGGATGAGGGTGCCGGAAAGGCGGCGCCGCGACTAGTTCGTCAGCGTCAGATCCCAGGTCGTCTTGACCTTGACCGCAATTGGCGTGCCGTCATCCGAGCGCGACGTTCCGACAGGCGATTCATTCAGCCAGGATTTGCGCTCGACTGCATCCGAGGCGCCGAGGATCGTCTCTTCCGTCGAACCGCTGAGGGCTGCGTTGTCCGGGTCGAACAGCTTGCAAATTCCGTTGCTGGACGGGCAGCGGATCGTGTAGCCCCAGCCTGGCCACGTGAGTTCGATGGGCGGGTCCGACGGGAAATGGGGCAAGTCCGCGCCGCAGTCGTTCACCGAGTCACCGGTCGTGCTCGAGACGGTTTTCTCTTCCGGGCCGACAAAGCGGATCGTGTAGCTGCCATCCGACTTGGTGCGCACGCGCACCACCACGTCCACCGTCGCGGGCGCCGGCGCGAGCCAATCCATGTTGGCGGTATTCACGGCAGTACAAGGCCCGTGCTCGCCGATCAAGTGCATCGTCTGGACGATCGTGGAGTGACCGCTCATCTTGAAGGTGCCAGTGCTGGATCCGTCGGTGCGCGTGATTTTTATTTCCCGTGCCGCGGTTTCATTAACCTGGACATCGATCGGGCTGTCCCCACCGCCCATCGGATAGCTGTAGCCGCTGTGAAATTCCTCGTTCTGCGTGATCTTGCCTTCCCACCCACCGCAGCCCGCGCCGGCGTCGAGCCATTCCTGCCCCGCCTTGACGAATTCATCGCGGCTGATGGGCGGCTTGTCGGCCTGCGAGCTTATGCCGCCGCGATCGCCGTCGAATGCGGAGCCGATCAGGCTGTCCTGCGCGAGATGACTGATGTATTCGGCATGGACTGTCTGAACGATGTTTGGGAGGGAAGTGGCCCTGCCTTGCGCGACCATCGAATGGACGAAGTCGGACTGCATCTGGCAGAGCTGCTTGACGCTCTTGCCGAGAAACTTCAGGTCGGGGCGCGTCCGCCAACGGATGGGGACGTGACAGTCGTTGCAAGGTTGCCCGCCGGGCGGGACATGTCCGCCGCCGTGATTGTTGCCGCTTTCGAGTTCCGGATTGACCCTGCCGTGGCACCCAGTGCAGCGATCATGCGAAAAGACCGGGTACATGCGCGCGAACAGGTCGATTGGGTCGCCGCCATCAACATTCTGCGCGCTGACGCCGATCGCTCCCAGGCCGACACCGGCTGCCAGCGCCAGACTGGCGTACGTTATCCGGCGTTTCATGACCCCGCGCTGAAATCGACCTCGATGTCGACCTTACCCATCTCGCCGGTCTTGTTGTTGTAGCCGGTGGAGCCGGTGCAGGAATAGTGCCCCGTGATGGTCACGGGCTGCACGTCGAATTTCGTCCGGCACTCACCGCTCGTGCTCGTCGCCGTCACCGTGTACGGCCCGACGCCGATGTTCACGCCGTTCTCCGCCATGTCCTCGGCGTTGGTGAAGAGCACGTTCAAGTCCTGCGCCCCGGACACGCCGTACTGGATCCAGGTACTGCCGTCGTCCGTGATGCTCGCAGGCTTGTTCAGGTCCTGACTCCCGTCCACCTCGAAGAACCCGGTTACCTTTGTCTTCACGATGCCGGTGGTGTAGGTGCGCTTGCTGATGACGAGGACATCCCCGGCGGCGCTCGGGACACCGGCCTGTTCGGCCGCCGCCGCAGCCGCATCTTCCGCAGCGGATGCATCCGATCCTTCGGATCCGGATCCACACCCGACCAGTGCGAGGACCAATGATGTGATGAGCATTAACTTGATTGACATGAGAGTTCCCCCTGTTGTCCTACTGTTTGAGCGTCAAATCCCAGGTCGTTTTGACCTTCACCGGCAGCGACGAACCATCGTCGGCGCGGGAGATGCCGACGGGAGAGACCTCGAGCCATGAGTGCGGATCGGCGGCGTCCTCGTGATTCATCAGAGTACGCGTCGCGGTGCCGCTCAAGTGATTGCTGTCCGGGTCGAATTTCTGGCAGATTCCGAAGTCGGACGGACAGCGAATCGTGTGCTTCCAGACCGGCCAGTCGAGCACCACGCTGTCGGCAGAGTGCATTGGCGGGATGCCGCAGTCGCTCGTCATGTCGCCCGTCTGGGTGGTCAGCGTTTTTTCTACCGGGCCGTGGAAGTAGATCGTATAGGAGCCGTCGCCGGCGATCCGAACCTTGAGGTCGGCAGGAACCTCGGCGTTGTTTTGCCCGGTCCAGTCCTCCACATTCGTATAAACCGCCACGCAGGGTCCGTTCGCCCCGTCCATGTGCGCGGTCCTCGTCATCTTTGAGCGCCCGCCCTGGTTGATCTTGATCGTTGTTTGTCCGTCGCTGCGATTGATCGTCACGATCCGCTGCGCCTGCTCGTTGACCGCGATGCGCGACGGCTCCGGAAAATCGGTCCACGGATAGCTGTAGCTCGACGCGAAGTTTTCGGTCTGCGTGATCGTTCCTTCCCATCCGCCGCAGCCAGCACCGGCATTCAACCACTCCTGCGCAGCCTTGACGAATTCGTTTCGACTGATGGGCGGCTTGTCGACGCGTGAGCTTGCGCCGCCGCGATCGCCGTCGAATGCGGAGCCAACCAGGTGATCGTTGGCCAGGTGCTTCAAATATTCAGTATTCACCATTGCTGTCGTGGCTATACTCGACGACGCGCGCATGCCACGAAGCAACCTGGACTGCATCTGGCAAATTTCCTTGACGCTCTTATTAAAGAACGTGATGTCAGGTCTTATTTTCCAGCCAGGGGGGGCGTGGCAGTCATTGCACGGTTGCCCACCTTCAGGGATCTGACCGGGTCCGTGATTGTTGCCGGTTTCGAGGTAAGGAATGACCCTGCCGTGGCAACCGGTGCAGCGGTCGTGTGAAAAGACGGGATACATCCGAGCGAACAAGTCGATCGGATCGCCGGAATCCGCAGCAGGCGCGGCCGCGACCATCGTTCCGAGGCCTGCGCTGATCGCCAAGGCGAGGCAGGCAAGTGCGAATTGCTGCTTCACTGAACATCCCCCGACAGCAGTTTACTTATAGCCCCACCGCAGCGGACTGTTCAACCGTCACCCTCTTGACAGCCTCCCGCCCTCGGGCGCATACAACGCGCACCCCGGTTCACATACCAACCAACAATGGGTGAAAGCATGAATATGTCCTGTATCTACCGCCTGATGCCGGCGGCTGCCGCGCTCCTGCTGATGTTCTCGCCTGCCCGCGCCGACGACCCGCCGGGCGTGGTCTGGGAAACGACGTCGCAGATGGTGATGGAAGGCATGCCGATGTCGATGCCGGCCCAGCACCTCAAGTTGTGTACGCCGAAGGTGTGGACCGCGCCGCCGCCGGGCGGCGACAAGAGCTGCGTCAACTCGAACTTCCAGCGGGTCGGCAACAAGGCGACCTGGACGATGGAGTGCAGCGGCGAAATGCCGATGACCGGCACCGGCGAGATGACTTTTGAAGGCACGGATTCCTACACGGGCGCGATCAATGCCACGGCCGAGGGCATGACCATGACCATCAAGCTCTCCGGCAAGAAGACCGGTGCGACCTGCGACAAGCCGCTGGGCTGAGGTAAGCGCCATGAAATCGCGAGTGTTCCTGACGGCCGCCGTTGCCGGACTGGTCTGCGCACAGGCGTTGGCCGCAACGCCTCCCGCGGCGCCGGCCCCAAAGCCTGCCCCGAAACCAGCCGTTACAGCGGCAGCGGGTCCATGGGCCAAGGTGCCCGCTCCGCCGACTGCCTGCTATTCATCGCAGGATCACTACTTCGAGCAGAATACCGCGGCAGCCGATGCCGTCAGCAACGAGCAGGACAAGCTGAAAGAGCAGAACACCGCCCTGGACAATAAGGCCAACGAAGTCTTGCAATCGAATCCCATGGCGATGATGCAGGCCCTGCAGCAGAAGATGATGGACGATCCGCAGAACGCGCAGAAGTACATGGAACAGATGGTGAAGCAGGGCCAGGACGCGCAGACCGCAATTCCGGCAGCCTGGGATCGGGAAAAACAGATTGAGGCCGAGAAAGATACGGTCATCAAGCAGTACAAGGCGGCGCTCGCCAAGGCGTATGGTCCGGGCAATGCGCGCTGGGATGCTTTGAAGAAAAAGCGCGGCTACGCCCCGGATACGTACGGGCCCGGTGAGACGGGCGAGCCCGATTGGGTCTATGACGAATGGGTCGTGATCCTGAGGGAATGGGACCAGGCCTATCAGGCGACCTGCGCCACCTGGTTTGGACCGGCGGGGCCGCTGCAGGCGTATCTAAAGCGTTACAAGGACTTCCTGGTCAAGGAGCGCATTCCCTACGAGAAGAAGAATTTCGACGAGCCCAAGCTCGAGCAGTACGGGTTCTTGGGCGTCTCGACCGCGAGCTACCGCTCGACCAATGATCACGAGGCGGTCAAGGACTATCTCGCGATGGCGTACGGGATTTTCGGCGAGCGCCAGGACCATCCGCGCTGCCCGACGCCCGATCGCTGCGAATAGGTAGCCTCTACCGGACCGTCGCGGCCAGCTTCGCGAAGTCGATGCCCGCGACTATCTTGCGGATCCGGTCCGGATCCGCCGAGACACTGACGGTGAGGAAATGCGCGGCGAAGAGCGACACGCCGCTGCGTGAGATGCCACGCAAGCCGCCCTTGCCGTTCGGCTTCCAGGTGCCGAACACGTACGTCTCGTGGTCCGTGGTCTGGTCCTTGCCCTCGTCGCGCCAGCGCCAGGCGGATTGCGCGCCCGGCGGCCCCGCCATCGTCGTCGCACCCGGCTGAGCGCTCGCGGTCCACGGTTTCACGTAGACGACGATGTGCATCTCGTTGTCTTTCGCGAATGCCTTGGCTTCCGCAGCTTCCTGCGCCGGATCGTGGCCTTCCTCGTAGACCTTGGC
>JBATEA010000267.1:0-7540 GCA_049663745.1 Steroidobacteraceae bacterium
CCGCACGACATTGATCGTCACGACCGATCATGGCCGCGGCCGCACGCCGAAGGACTGGGTCGATCACGATGCGGGCATCGAGGGCAGCCAGGACATCTGGGTCGCCATCATCGGGCCGGACACGCCCGCGCTCGGCGAAGTCGGCAAGTATCCGGACGTCACGCAAAGCGACGTCGCGGCGACAATGCTTCAATACCTGGGCCTCGACCATCGCCAGTTCAATGCAGACTCCGGCCCGCCGATTCCCGGCAGCCTGCAGGCCCGGTAGCCGCCATGAATCCGCTGCGCAGGTGGCGTGCCCGATCGGCAATTTCGACTTGATCCGCGGAGTGCGCGAGAATCCGCCGGTCATGGCCCAGGACTTCGTCAAGACCGTCGTGATCCGGAAGCCTTCGAAGGTCGCGACGGATGATCGCGGCCGCACGGTGTGGGTCGCCAAGGTCGAGACCATCGAGCTCGAACTGGTGTCCACCACTGCGCTGCAGAAAATCCTGCGATCGGATGACGGCAAGACCCGCAGCGAGATCCGCCGACTGGTCAAGGGCAGGAAGGATGGCGTGCTTGCCAAGGATACGGCAACCGGCGCCTTCCAGATCGTCAGCAACAAAGATCTGAAGGCCGCGCTCGAACAATCCGGCGGACCGCCGCCGGCCGCGCGCATCGCGGACGTCACCGCGCCGCCCATGACCGACAAGAAGCAGCGGGCCGCCGATGAGCTGTCGCTCGTCAGCACGCAGGTGTTGCGCAAGGTCCTGAAGCCGGACGGCAAGGCCGATTACCAGAAGCCGAAGACCGGCAAGAAAGACAAGTACGGCGGATTCGACCCTTACGACAACAACTGACCCGCCGCTCCTGCCGGCAGGGTCGTCCTGTGGAGCCGGTTCGCTTACTTGCGCTTGCGCGTCATCCGGGCCAGCGCGTCCTCGCCGAGCGGGGCCTTGTGTTTCACGCGAAAGCTGTCGGCCCATTCGCGGTTGAAGTCGCGCTGGAAACGCAGATTCACGGCGACGGTGATCAGCATGGCGGTGAGCGCGCCCAGGCTCGCCAGCGCCATGTCCTTTTGCGCATCCCAGATGTCGCCCTGCGCACCGAGATAAGCCACGCCGAGATCGCCGCCGAACACTTCCGCCGCAAGCCATTCGATCAGCTCGAAGAGCATCGACGTCGACATCGTCAGGTCCAGCGGCAGGAAGTAGCCCCAGAACCCCCGTACGTCCGCTACGCGCAGGAAGATCTCGCGAATGGGATAGGCCAGCAGCAGCCCGTAGGAAAAGTGCACGAGCCGGTCGAAGTGATTGCGTTCCCAGCCGAACACGCTGTTGAAGGTCCGGCCGGTGAGGCCCTCGAACCACGCGTCGTAGGGCACCTCCGCGTAGCTGTAGTGCGCGCCGACCTGATGCAGGCACATGAATACGAAGATCAACGTATACGAGACACGCGAAAACAGCAGTTGCCGGTGGAACAGGAACAGGAAAGCCGCCGCCGGGACGACCAGCGAGTTTTCCACCATCCAGACATCGCGATGCCAGGGCTTGATCGCCAGCACCAGCCACCAGGCAGCGAATATCAGGCTCAGGATGACCAGGTACTTGCGGTGCGGAATGCTCACGCGGTGGTTTCCTGCGTGCGGCGGCGCTTGCGCGCGTCCTGCCCATAATAGTCGGGGTAATCCGCCGAAAGTCCCTTGAAGCGCCGATGCATCCACAGGTACTGCTCCGGATGGTGGCGTATCTGGGCTTCCAGCAGGGCGCCGAATCGCGTGGCGTCCGCAACCGGGTCATCGCCCGGAAACCCTTCGAGCTCCGGGCCGATGAGGGCCCTGTAACCTTTTCCATCCGGAAGGCGTTGCGGGAAATACGTCAACACGGCGGCGCCCGTCATGCGCGCGAGGCGCGACGTGGATGTCGTCGTGGCGGCCGGCGTGCCGAAGAACGGCACCATGGCCGCGCCCTTGTTGCGATAGCTCTGGTCCGGCGCATACCAGACGGCACCGTTCTGCTTCAGCGCGCGCACCAGCGTGCGGATGTCGTCGTAGCGGATCGCGCGCTGCGCGCGGCTCGCAGTATGCGATTCCATGAAATCCGACAGCACCTCGTTCCTCGTCGGCCGGAACAGGACATTGATCGGGACGACGCTATTCAGGATGCGCACGCCAAACTCGATGGTGGTGAAATGCCCGCCGACCAGGATCGCGCCGTGCCCGCGGGCCAGCGCGCGCTGCAGGTGCTCGATTCCTTCGACCTGCGTCAGACTTCGCACCTCGTCCTCGTCGCTCCACCAGGTCATCGCCGTTTCGCACAGGCCGATACCGAGGCTTTCGAAATGCCGCTTCAGCAGCGTCTCGCGCGCATCAGGCGACAGCTCCGGCAGGCAGATCCCGATGTTGCGGCGTGCGATGCGGACATAGGGCAGCGGCAGCAGGCGCACGATGCGGCCGATCATGCGGCCGACGCGCAGTTTCCAGGAGTAGGACAGGAAAGCGATCAGGCGCAGGCAGCCAAGGCCCAGCCAGGTCGGCCAGTAGTGCAGGGCCAGCTTGCGCAATCGATGAAACAACGCCGACATCTCCGATGCTGACCCACGCCTGAATCGTCGAACGGGCGGATTCGATTGTACCGGGCCTTTCCGTCCTGTCGAAGAACGCGACAATTCCGCACGAACCAGCCATCATCCGCCCAGCCGAATCAGGGGGCGAATCGGGCATGCGCGACCGGCTGACGCGTTTCTCACAAGCGGCGGGAGCCCAGGTCCCGGACGCGACGGCCATGGCCGTGATCCTGCTGGTCGTGCTGATCGCGGCCTCACTGGGACTCGGCAACAGTTTCACTGCCACCAGCGATGCTTTCTACCGCGGGCTCTGGATGCTGCTGGCGTTCAGCATGCAGATGACGCTGCTGCTGGTGTTGAGCGCGGTCATGAGCACCACGCCGTTTTTCCGCACGGCAATATTCAGGCTCGCGCGACTGCCAGGCAATGCGACGCAGGTCTTCCTGGTGGCCTCGCTCTTCACCGCGGCGCTCAGCTACCTCTATTGGGGACTCGGCCTCGCGCTTGGCCCATTGATCGCCGTGCATTTCGCACGCGCGGCGGAAGCCCGGGGCATCCGCATCGATTTTCCCTGCCTGCTGGCTTCGCAATTTGCCGCGACCGCTATCTGGCAGTACGGACTGTCCTCGACGCCGGCATTGCTGGTCGCGACGCCAGGTCATTTCCTGCAGGAGACCACGGGCATCATGCCGCTGTCGACGACGATCTGGTCGCCGGCAGCGATCATCTTCGTCATCGCATTTCCCATTGCGATGGCCGCGCTTGCACGCCTGATCATGCCGCGCGTGCCGCAAACGATCTCGGCCTTCCCCGACGCGAGTGCCCTGGCGCAGGAGGTCGAGCCGTTGCCTCCGGTTTCCGATGCGCCGCGCGGCCTGGGGCCGTGGAGCGAGACGACGCGGATCTTTCCGTTGCTGCTCGCCGCGATCGTCGCGGGCTGGTTGTTTCATCACTTCGTGACAAAAGGTGAAAGCCTCGACCTCAACTCGATGATTACGGCGCTCCTGTGCGTCGTTCTCCTGCTGCAACCCAATTTCGCCGAACTTTCCCGCGGGCTGCGCGCGGCCGTGCAGAGCTGCTGGCAGATCGTCCTGCTGTACCAGATCTATGGCGGGGTCGCGGGCGTGCTGCAATTCACGAATGTGGGCGAGACGCTCGCCCGCTTCTTCGCCGGGATCTCGACGCCGCTCTCATTCCCCCTCCTTACTGCCATAGCAGGCACCGTCGTCGCGATCTTCGTGCCGTCGAGCGGCGGCCAATGGATCATCCAGGGCTTCGTGACCTCGCAGGCCGCAGCCCACATGGGCCTCTCGGCCCAGCAGGGGCTGCTTGCCCTCGGAGTCGGCGACCAGATGGGCAACCTGATCACGCCGTTCTGGATCGTGATCGCGGCTGGCATTGCACGGATAGACTTCCGCACGATCTTCGGCTATGGACTCGTGTTCGCCGCGCTGTGGTTCATCATGGGAGTCGGACTCTTCACCTTCATGCCTCCGGCGCACGGCTGAATCTTCCGTTGCGACCGATGATCAAGCCAGCGCAATCCCAGTTGTCGGACGTGGAACGGCAGGCCCTCGCGCACGCCGTGCATGAAACCTACATGGAGATTTTCCCGAGCCCGAGTATCGAGCAGCGGCTCGGCGTCCTCGAGCCGGGCTCCTACGTGGCGGTCACCTGTTCGCCGGCCCGCGGCGTCGACGTGACCCTGGAACTCTGCGCACACCTTGTCGGACGGGGCTTTCGCGTCGTGCCGCACATCGCCGCCAGGATGGTGCGCGACCACGCTCACCTGCGGGAAATCATGCGGCGAATCGGCGAGCTCGGCGTCGAGAGCATCTTCGTCCCGGGCGGCGACGCGCCACGGCCGCTCGGCCGGTACTCGACCGCGCTGCAACTGCTGCGCGACATCGCCGGGTTCGAGCATCGGCTGCGTCACATCGGCGTTGCCGCCCACCCGGAGGGTCATCCGGCCATCGACTCCGATGCCCTGCTGCGAGAGCTCGCTGCCAAGCAACCCTACGCGACCTATCTGGTCACCCAGATGTGTTTTGACGCCACGGCACTCGCTTCATGGCTTCGCGAAATTCGCGCCCGCGGCATCACGATGCCGGCCTGGATCGGCCTGCCAGGCGTATTCGACCGCGCCGCGCTCCTGGCTGCATCATTGCGCATCGGCGTCGGCGCTTCGCTGCGCCTGCTGCGCGATCGCGGCCGGCTCGTCAGGCGCTTGCTCGGGCCAGCAATCTATCGCCCCGACGAGTTCCTGCACGAGCTCGCTCCATCGCTGGCTGAACCGGAGGCCGGGATCGCCGGATTCCACCTGTTCTGCTTCAATAGGGTCGAGCAGTCCGAGGCCTGGCGCCGGCAGTTTGTCGCAGACCTGCGGCGCAGCGGATAGAGGTGAAGCGGAATGAACCGACGCGGTGGCAGGGCGCGACGAGTGGCCTCGGCGGTGAACCAGCTGCCGTTCGGCCAGCTGGTCAATCCATACGCCCCCGTCGAGGTCCTGAGCGCCGACCATGTCGAGGCGATCATCGACGCGGCGCTTACCATACTGGAAACCTGCGGCATGCGGTTCCTCGAGGACAGCAGCCGCCAGCTGCTGCGGATGGCCGGAGCGCAGTGCGACGAGACGACCCGGATGGTGCGCTTCGATCGCGGGCTCGTGCTGGAGAAGCTCGCACTGGCGCCGGCGGAGTTCACGCTGCGCGCCCGCAACCGCGCCCATGACCTGCATATCGGCGGCAATCATCTGGTCTTCAGTTCGGTCGGCGGGCCGGCGTTCTGCAGCGATCTCGACCGCGGCCGCCGCCCGGGCACCCACGCGGAGCTATGCGATTTTCTGCGCCTCGTGCAGAGCCTGAACATTCTCCACCAGGAGGGCGGCGGGTCCTTCGAGGCGATGGACCTTCCTCCCGAGTCACGGCACCTCGATCTTTACCTCGCCCAGTTCACGCTGCTCGACAAGAACTGCCAGGCCTATGCGCTCGGCCGCCAGCGCACGGTGGACTGCATCGAGATGACCTGCATTGCGCTCGGCGCCGATCGCGAAGCGCTCGCGCGCGACCCGGCGGTAATGGCGATCGTCAATACCAATTCGCCGCTGCAGCTCGATATTCCGATGACCGAGGCCGTGCTCGAGCTCGCCGCCGCCGGCCAGGTCTGCTGCATTACGCCCTTCACGCTGGCGGGCTCCATGAGCCCGGTGACGATGGCCGGCACATTGGCGCAACAGACCGCAGAGGTGCTGGCGGTCGCCACGCTGGCGCAGGCGGTGAAGCCAGGCGCCAGGCTCATCTACGGTTCCTTCGCCTCGAACGTGGACATGCAGAGCGGTGCGCCGGCACTGGGCACCCCCGAATATACCAAGGCCGCGATGGCCAGCGGCCAGATCGCACGGCGACTCGGCCTGCCGCTGCGCTCGAGCAACACGACCACTTCCAATTGCGTTGACGCCCAGGCGGCCTATGAGAGCGAGATGTCGCTGTGGGGCGCGATCCTGGGACACGCCAACCTCGTCTATCACGCCGCGGGCTGGCTTGAAAGCGGCCTCACGGCATCCTTCGAGAAGCTGATTGCCGATGCCGAAATGCTGCAGATGATGGCTGAATTCCTGCGCCCCATCGAAGTCAACGCCGGCGAGCTGGCGCTCGACTCCATCGCCAAAGTCGAGCCCGGCGGGCACCACTTCGGTACGGCCCACACGCTGGCCCGCTATGAAACTGCGTTTTATGCTTCGATGCTGTCCAATCGCCAGAATTTCGAGTCCTGGCACGAGGCCGGCAGCGTGGATACGGCCCGGCGGGCGAATGGCATCTGGAAAAAACTGCTGGCAGATTACCAGCCACCGCCGCTGGATCCGGCCATCGAAGAGGCGCTGGTCGCCTACGTGACGCACCGCAAGGAAGAGATTTCATGAGACCGACACTGAACATCCTGAGCGACGAACTGATCGGCAGGATCCTGGATGAGGCAAAGAGGATCATGGCCGAAGTCGGCATGGAGATCTGCGGCCCCAAGCTGCGCCAGCGCCTGCTGGACCATGGCCTGAAGACCATCGACGGCAGCAATCGCATTCGGTTCCCGCCGGAAGTCGTCGATCGCGCCATCGCCAGCGCCCCGAAGTCGTTCACGCTTTACGACCGCGACGGCAGGCCGCACGCCGAGATCGGCGGCTACAACGTGCACTACGTGCCCGGCTCGAGCGGACTCAAGATCATGGATCACAGGAGCGGCGAGACCCGGCTCGCGAACTCGACCGATTTCGTCGAATATGCCCGGCTGTGCGACGGCCTCGAGCACATCGCATACCTCGCGACGGCGTTCTCGACCAACGCCGACATCGAAGCGCAGGTATCCGACGCGTGGCGCCTGTACATGGCCATGATCAATTCGAAGAAGCCGGTAGTGTCGGGCGCATTCGGCGAATTCGGCGTGCCGCGCATGGTCGAGATGATGCAGCTCTTCCGCCGCGATCGCGCCGAGCTGATCGAAAAGCCGTTGTCCATATTCACCGTCACCGCAACGGGCAACTTCCGGTTCGGCGAGGACTCCTGCCAGAACCTGCTCGATTGCGCCGAAGCCGGCATCGCGATCGAGATCGTCCCGGTCACGCTGATGGGGCTGATCGCGCCGGTAACCCTGGTCGGCGCCCTCGTCTTCCACTGCGTGGACGTGCTGACCGGCATCACGATGGCGCAGATCGTCAGGCCCGGGGCGCCGGTGCTCTTTGGCGGCGCGCCCGCGACCTTCCACATGAAGGCGGCGAGCGCCCCGATGGCCGCCATCGAAGCGCAGCACCTGAATGTCGGCTACGTCGCGATCTCGAAGGCGCTCGGCCTGCCGAGCCAGGCCTACATGGCGCTCGGCGACGGCAAGTTCCTCGACGCACAGGCGGGCGCGGAAACCATGGCGAGCGCGCTCCTGGCCGCGCTTGCGGGCGTCAACTCGGTGTCCGGTCCCGGCATGCTCGACTTCGTGCTGACCTTCAGCC
>JBATEA010000268.1:0-1522 GCA_049663745.1 Steroidobacteraceae bacterium
GTCGAGAACACCTCAAGGCAGCCGGTCGCGTTCGCTGCGACAAGCTGGCGGTGCGTCACCTCCATCGCAGCGTCGATCGCATAGCGCGCGCCCAGCGCCTCGCCGCATCCCTGGCAGGCGCGGTGGCCGGAGTTGAGCGAGTTCGTGCGGCGCATGTTTGCCTGAACCGAGCGCTGCTCGTCCGGGAGCAGGCGGTTGCCGACCGTGAACGTGCCGGTCTGGTAGAAGCGGATGGGCTGGTAGGTCATTGCGAGCTCCTCAACCGACTCTCGCAGCGACCACGCCGAGATCGCGCAGGATGTTCTCGGCAATGGGGCCCGAGCGGCGCTGCTCGCGCTCGCGCGCGAGCACCCGCTCGACCACCGCATGGTCGAGGTCCATGAAGGTCACTGGGTCGAGGCGGCCCTCGACCGCCTGGCTGAACACCGGGTGCAGCGAGCGGCGCGTGATCGCGCGGCCGCCGAGCCCTGCGATCACCGTGTGCACGAGGTCGGGTGAACCCGAGTACGAGGCCGCGACATTGTTCGAGACGATGCCGCCGAGGCCGACGGCGAGGCTCTTCTCCAGCACGACGACGCGCCTTGCACCCGCGAGCGCCGCGCGTACGGCTGTGGTCGGCCAGGGGCGGAAACAGGTGATGCCGAGCACCCCGATGCGGATGCCCTGTTCGCGCATTTCGTCGACGGTGTCCTTGATCGTGCCGAGCACGGAGCCGAGCGCGACGACGACGGTTTCGGCGTCATCGATGCGGTAGCTGTGGGTCAGGCCGCCGCTCTCGCGGCCGAAGACGCGCTGGAATTCGTCGGCCCAGGACGGCATCAGCTCGAGTGCCTGGCGTTGCTTGGCATGCGCGAGGTAACGCACTTCCATGAAAGCCTCCGGTCCCACCATGGCACCGATGGAAATGGGGTCGGCCGGATCGAGCACCTGGCGTGGTTGGTAGGGCGGCAGGTATGCGTCCACCTGCTCCTGCGCCGGGAGATCCACCTGCTCGTAGGCATGGGTCAGGATGAATCCGTCCATGCAGACCATCACCGGCAGCGACAGCTCTTCCGCCAGGCGGAAGGCCTGGATGTGCAGGTCGAGAGCCTCCTGGTTGTCCTCCGCGAAGAGCTGGATCCAGCCGCAGTCGCGCTGGCTGAGCGCATCACTGTGGTCGTTCCAGATGTTGATCGGAGCGCCAATGGCGCGGTTCGCGACCGTCATGACGATCGGCAGGCCGAGACCCGCCGCGTTGAAGACGGCTTCGGCCATGAACAGCAGCCCCTGGCTCGCGGTCGCGGTGTAGGCCCGCGCGCCCGCGGCAGAAGCGCCGATCGCCACCGACATGGCGGCGAATTCGGATTCGACGTTGATGAATTCGCAGGGAGCTAGCCTTCCCACCGTCACCATGCGACCGAGCGCCTCAACGATGTGCGTCTGGGGCGAGATCGGATAGGCGCAGATCACTTCCGGCCGGCACAGCGCCACGGCCTCGGCGACGGCCCGCGAGCCCTCAATCTGCTTCAGCATGGCAGGCCTC
>JBATEA010000269.1:0-2027 GCA_049663745.1 Steroidobacteraceae bacterium
GGTAATGGCCGACGTGTGACCTGTGATCGTCAACGCCGCAGGCGGCTGCATTCAGATTCGACAGCCCAATCGCCGCTTTCGCGACTTCAACCTCCGCAAGGCGACTGCGTTTTGAAAGCCTGGCGACGACATGGCGATAACGATCCCGCGTAGCGAAATCCATGTGACGATAGCTGCCACCCGGGTCTTCCCGCAGGGTCTGCTCGACGAAACTCATCGTCTCGACGAACACGCGCCAGTCCAGCGCACCAAGGAATCGGAGACTGGCGATGGTGTTGCTGATCGATACCTGGTCCGCAGCCTGTTGCTGGGTTTCGGATTGCACCATCTGCTCGATCGTCAGACTCGATTCCGCCAGTCGCTGCTCGATCCAGGTAAGCGGCAGGGCCAGCGCCAGCCCATGACCCTGCAGGCGGCGCGCCAGTTCGGCGACAAAGGGGCTCACTAACGGCGGGTTCGAGCGTGCCATGTCGGCGATTTCGAGTATCAGGCTCTTGGGATCGCTTTCGGCGATCGCCGTCATCCGGTCAGCCCAGCCTTGCGCCTGGTTTGAATGGATTCTGGCGGTCGTGATCCGGGCGCTCACACGGCGCAGGTTCTCGATCAGCGCCAGTCGCAACATGATCGGTATTGCCCAAAGTTCGCCCAGGGTCAGCGGCGTGACCTTCTGGTATGCGGTCACAAACCGGCCAAGTGTTGCCGCGTCCACCCGCCCGTCACCGTGCGATATCGTTTCCAATGCGATGTCGTAGACGCGCGGCAATCCACGCGATGGTCCCTGCGACAGGCGCGGCAGTCCCTGGCTGTAGCCCTTGGGCAAGTGCCGCCTGGCCGTCCGGATCTGTTCTTCGATCAGGTAGAAGTTGTCGAGCAGCCATTCCCCCGCGGGGGCTATGCGCAGCTTGGACTTGACCGCTGCAGTCAACAGACTGCAGGTGTCGATCAGGACCTTTTCGTTTTCATCCAGCCGCT
The DNA here is from genome assembly GCA_049663745.1 of Steroidobacteraceae bacterium. Classification (GTDB taxonomy): domain Bacteria; phylum Pseudomonadota; class Gammaproteobacteria; order Steroidobacterales; family Steroidobacteraceae; genus SCUD01. Next base: position 973 of record JBATEA010000269.1, read on the forward strand.
TCAGAAGACGGTTCTGGGGCGGCGACCTGCCCACTGCGTGTGCGCCTGCCAGGGCCTTGCCGTGCTGCTCCAGTTGATCGGCGCTGAAAAGTTCCGCGCGAAGCGGTGTCAGTTCGTCGGATTCATTGGGGCCGCGGCGTCTCGCGCGCCTGCCATCGGGTGACGCGACAGCGGATCGAAGAAATGCCATGAACGAGAACCAGTAGCTCAACGTCGTCGTCCGGTCCGGTTTCTATCGGTCTGATTATCGCTGCGCGCAGGTTCCACCGCACAGGAAGATGCGCCCTGCACGATCACGGGCGGCACCACGGCGTTTCCGGCTCGGCGTGAATGCGGCTATTGGGCAAACAGCCGCTTGTAGTCCGTAATCACGGCCTCATAGCACTCGCAGGATTCCGCTTCCAGTCCCCGGCGGTCGAGTACATCTATCTCGCCGCGCGTGTATCGGATGAGCTTCTTCTTCTGAAGGGCACCCGCGGCGATTGTTATTGCGCTCCTCTGGACGCCAAGCATGTCGGCGAGGTACTGGTGCGTGAGGTGGAAGCTGTCCGCCTGCGAGCGGTCATGCGTGAGCAGCAACCAGCGCGCCAGCCGCGCCCTGATCTCGTGGAAACGGGTACAGACGGCGGTTTGCGAGAGCTGTGCAAACAATACGAAAAGGTAGCGGTTGAGCGTGCGGCGCAAGGCAGGACTGACTCGGAGTTCACGCAGGAACCTCGGGACGCTCATGCGCAGCGCAGTGCCCGACCCCTGTACCACGCCACGCAGGCGGGCGGATTCCACCCCCAGCACCAGCGTCACGCCGAGCATGCCTTCGTTGCCGATCAACCCCATTTCGAGTGGTGGATGACCGCCGACCGACGCCACCAGCGAGATGAAACCGGTGAGCGGAAAGTAGACGTACAGGAGGGGTCGTTCGGGCTCACAAAGTATGGTGCCGAAGCTCAGCGAGACCGACTCGCAGTGTTCGAGAATCCTGTTACGTGCCTTGTGTGGCAAGCCCTCAAGCAAACGGTTGGCTACGGGCTCGGGAGTCCGGACAGACACGACAGGCC
>JBATEA010000270.1:0-6116 GCA_049663745.1 Steroidobacteraceae bacterium
ACGCATCGGCCTGGTTCTCCGCCGTCCGCACGATCGAGTTCGTCACGGGCGACAGCAGGAACATCACGACGCTGAAGATCGCAAGCGCGAGCGGCAGCCCCGCAGGATCGGCAAGGTCCCGCACGTCCCAGCGCCCGCCGTGCCGGCGCTGGAAAAAGCCGAACAGGCGATTGACCACCCAGAAGCCGATACCGTTGGCGAGCGCAAGCGCGACCGTCAGCCATAGCCCGTGATGCAGCACGTAATGGCCCATCTCGTGGGCCATCGCCGCGCGGATCTCGGGCAGCGTCGTGCCATTCAGCAGGTTGTCGTTGAGCGAGATGCGCGTGGTGCCGAAGAGGCCGGACACGTTGGCGCTGATGCGCTTGGTCTGGCGCGAGGCGTCGAACCAGGAGATGTCGTCCGAAGGAATTCCGGAGTCCTTCGCGAGCGCGACGATGGACTGGCGCAGCTCGCCCTCCGGCAGCGGGTGAAAGTCGTTGAAGAGTGGCGCAACGAAAACCGGGTAGATCATGGTGAAGAACAGCATGAAGATCGCGGTGATGCTGGTCGCCCAGTAGACCCAGCGATCGCGCACGCGGCGCAGGATCCGGTAGAAGCCGGCGATCGCGAACGAACCGACCAGCAGGAAGATCGCCTGCGACTTCGCCTGGTCGCCGAGGAAGCCGCCGAGATCCTGGTTGGACAGGCCGTACTGGTGCTCGCGGAAATAATCCGTGTACAAGGTCCACGGCAACGTCAGGATTGCCAGCACGACGAGCATCACGGCGGCGTAGAGGAAGCCCTGGAGATAGGGGCGCCGCGCGCGCCGCTCGGAGAAATCGCGCAGCCGTGCCGAGAACCGCGTCCGCAGCAGGATCCAGCAGATCGCGACCGTAATCGCCACGGTCCAGCCGCTGATCCAGTAGCCGCCCTCGAAATACGCATCGGACTTCGCGCGATCCGCCGTGGGGACCGTCGCGATGTAGGCGTCCGTCGCCTTGCTCACGTCGAATCCGGGGACCCACCGGGCATCCGGCGGCAAATTCAGCTGCGGTGCTTGCTGGTCCGACATTGCGCTCCCCCTCGCTTGGCACGTTATAGTGCGGACTTTGCAGTGCAACAAGCGAGTTCGCGGTGGCGATGAGCCGGGTGGGCCTGATCGGTTGGCGCGGGATGGTCGGTTCCGTGCTGGTCGAGCGCATGCGCGCCGAAAAAGATTTCGCGCTGATCGAGCCGCGATTTTTTTCGACGACACGGGCGGGTGCGGCAGGACCCGACATCGACCGCGCGAGCGCGCCATCCGGCGATGCGAATGATCTCGCCGCGCTTTCCGCCTGCGACATCCTGATTTCCTGCCAGGGCGGCGATTACACCGAAGCGATCCATCCGAAGCTGCGTGCCTCCGGCTGGAATGGCCACTGGATCGACGCCGCCTCGGCGCTGCGCATGAAAGACGCCTCCGTGATCATCCTCGATCCGGTCAACCGGCCGGTGATCGATGCGGCGCTCGCCGCGGGCCGTCGCGACTGGATCGGCGGCAACTGCACCGTGAGCCTGATGCTGATGGCCTTCGGCGGCTTGTTCCGCGCGAATCTCGTCGAGTGGATGACGACGATGACCTACCAGGCGGCTTCCGGCGCGGGCGCGAGGCAGATGCGGGAACTGCTGCAGCAGATGGGTTGCTTGCACCAGCCGGTGGCTGCGCTGCTCAAGGATCCGGCGAGCGCGATCCTCGACATCGACCGGCGCACGACGGCGGTGCTGCAGGACGGCTCGATGCCCGACGAGCATCTCGGTCATGTGCTCGCCGGCAGCTTGCTGCCCTGGGTGGATCGCGATCTCGGCAACGGCTACAGCCGCGAAGAATTCAAGGCGGGCGCCGAGGGAAACAAGATCCTGGGCCGCTCGGGCGCGCCGGTTCCGATCGATGGCCTCTGCGTTCGCATCGGTGCGATGCGCTGCCACAGCCAGGCCGTGACCATCAAGCTCACCAAGGCGATCCCGGTCGCGGAGGCGGAAAAGATCATTGCGGCCGCGCATCCGTGGATCCGCATCGTGCCGAACGAGCGCGCGGCGACGCTTTCGCGCCTGACCCCGGCCGCGGTCTCGGGAAAGCTCGAAATCGCCGTGGGGCGCATCCGGCATCTGGCGATGGGCGGGGAATACCTGACGGCATTCACGGTCGGCGACCAGTTGCTGTGGGGCGCCGCCGAGCCACTGCGGCGCATGTTGCGCCTGCTGATCGGGCGCTGATCGCTGCATGAGTCCACCGGGCAGCGACAGGCAAAGACTGGGAAACCTGCTGGCCCATCCGGGTTTCGCGCGTTTCCTGCTGGCGAAGCTCGCGGTCTCGATCGCGGTGCAGATGCAGACCGTCGCGGTCGGCTGGCAGATCTACGCGATCACGCACGATCCGCTCGACCTGGGACTGATCGGGCTCTCGCAGTTCCTGCCCTTCGTGCTCCTCGTGCTGCCGGCGGGGCATGTCGCGGACCGGCGTAATCGCGCGCGCATCCTCTCCGCCTGCTACGCACTGGAATTCATCTGCGCGCTGCTCCTGCTTGCATTCACGCTCGCGGGGCTCACCGTCGTGTGGCCGGTGTTCGCGGTGATGGTGCTGTTCGGCATCACGCGTGCCTTTTCGATGCCGGCCGGCCAGGCGCTCTTGCCGAATCTCGTGCCGATCGAACATTTCAGCCGCGCGGTCGCGGTCAACTCGAGCGCCTGGCAGCTATCCACGATCGCCGGACCCGCGATCGGCGGCCTCGTCTACCTGCTCGGTCCCGAGGACGTATACGGCTCGGTTGCGGTACTGCTCGCGATCGCCGTCCTGCTGATGATCGGCGTGCGCGCGCCGGCGCCGACGCCGCAAACCGAGCCCGACAGCTGGCACACGCTGCTGGAAGGCCTGCGCTTCGTCTGGCGGCGAAAGATCATCCTCGGCGCCGTCTCACTCGATCTCTTCGCCGTGCTGTTCGGCGGCGCGACCGCATTGCTGCCCGCGTACGCGCACGACGTGCTGAAGATCGGGCCGGACGGGCTCGGCATCCTGCGCGCGGCGCCCGGCGTCGGCGCGGCGCTCATTGCGGTCGTCTTCGCGTGGCGGCCACTCCTTCGCCGCACCGGCCCATTGATGTTCGCGGGCGTCGCGCTCTTCGGCGCAGCAACCATCGTGTTCGGTCTCTCCGAGAGCTTCATCGTGTCGTTGCTGGCATTGACGGTGCTCGGCGGCGCGGACATGGTCAGCGTCTACATCCGCCACCTGCTGGTGCAGCTCGAAACGCCGGATGCGATCCGCGGACGGGTCAGCGCGGTCAACGCCGTCTTCATCGGCGCGTCCAATGAACTGGGCGAATTCGAGTCCGGCCTCACGGCGGCCTGGTGGGGGCTCAAGCCGGCGGTCGTGGTCGGCGGCATCGCAAGCGTCGCCATCGCCGGGCTGTGGACGCGCTGGTTCCCGGCGCTGCGGAACATGGACCGCTTCCCGGAATCCGCGGCGCGGCAGGCAGGCTTCGGAGCGACACCCACGACGGGGCCAGTTGACCGGAGTGGGCCGTAGCTGTATATCCATACAGTCATGCAAGCGAGGGAAATCCGGGGTCGTGGGGCCGTTTCGAACCGTGCCGGGCGTTTCGAATCGCTGGCGGTCGAAGCCGTGGACGACGGTTGGGGCGTGCTCGACGAGCCGCTTCCGCCGCTCGAAACCACGGTCCTCCCGGAGCCGGCACAGAGCGTCATCACGCACAACACCTCTCCCGACGTCCCATTCGACCAGTCCATCAATCCCTATCGCGGCTGCGAACACGGCTGCATCTACTGCTTCGCGCGTCCGAGCCATGCTTATGTGAACCTCTCGCCCGGGCTCGACTTCGAGACCCGGCTGTTCTTCAAGAAGGACGCCGACCAGCGCCTGCGCGAGGAACTGAACCGCCGGGCCTATCGCTGCAGCCCGATCAACCTGGGAGCGAACACCGATCCCTACCAGCCGCTGGAAAGACGGCTCGGCATCACGCGTTCACTGCTCGAGGTGCTGGCCGAGAGCCATCACCCGGTGACGATCGTGACCAAGTCGGCGCTGGTCCTGCGCGATCTCGACCTGTTGCGGCGGCTCGCCGCGGAACGACTGACGCGGGTGTTGGTCAGTGTTACGACGCTCGATGACGAATTGAAGCGGCGGATGGAGCCGAGGGCGGCTTCCCCGGCGGCCCGGCTCGCGACGGTCAGGCGGCTGTCGGAGGCGGGCATCCCGACCGGCGTGATGTTCGCCCCGGTGATTCCGGCCATCAACGATCACGAGCTCGAGGCTGTCGTGGCGGCCGCTGCCGAGGCCGGCGCCGCGACGGCGGGTTACCTGCTGCTACGGCTACCGGGCGAGGTCAGGGATCTCTTCTATGAATGGCTCGAGACTCACTACCCCGAACGGGCGAACCGGGTCCGCAACCGCATTCGCCAGCTGCGTGGTGGCCGTGACAACGACCCGCGCTTCGGCGCGCGCATGCGCGGCCAGGGACCCTGGGCCGATCTGTTGCGCCGGCGCTTCGAAGCCAGCTGCCGCCGCCACGGCCTCGAACATGGCCGCGCAAAACCGCTGGAAACGGCTCTTTTCCGCCCGCCAAGTCGAACGCCCGGCCAGATGGAACTGTGGTAGTCGCGGCGTATACTCGGATCGAATCGCCCCCTCGTGGCCAGGAGTTGCTTCATGCCGTACCTGAAAAACAGGTCGTTGCTGCATGCCGGCATCGGCGCGGCGATGCTGCTCTCGCTCTCCGGCTGCATGACGGCGCGACTCGAGGAGAGCCGCAACACGACGACTGCGATCGCTGAGGGCGAAGCGGTCGTGCTGCTTGCCAAGCCGCACGTCGAGGGCATTACCGCCGAAGACGATTTCATGGATTGCGTCGGCAACAAATTGCAGGCAGCGACCGGCATCCCGGTGCGGCCGAATGACGCTTTCGTGGACTCGATGTTTCCCTGGCTCGAGCCTTCGACGGCGCCGCAGCGCCCTGAGGGCGTGACGAAACTGCTGTCGCGCGACGTCGTGGCCCAGCGGGTCACGGACAGCGGCGTGCGATACATCATCTGGATCGACGGCACGACCAAGCAAACTGACAGCGGCGGCAGCCTGACCTGCGCGCTGGGCCCTGCCGGAGGCGGTTGCATCGGCTTCGGCTGGTGGGAGAAGGAATCCGACTATCAGGCCGTGGTCTGGGATCTCACGACCGCGCGCACCGCAGGCTCCGTTTCGACGAATGTGACCGGCACCTCGGCGCTGGTCGGCGTGCTGGTGCCGCTGCCGTTCATCGCGCGCGTGCAGGGTGCCGCCTGCAATCGTCTCGCCACGCAACTCGGCGCATTCCTGCGCGGTGAAGACCCCTCGGCAGTCGGTGGGGCCGGCTGATCGTCGATGCCTCGCCCCGGCCGGTGAACCAACGGGGAGGGCGGGCCTCAAAGTTTGAAGGACACACCCGATGCCGGTGCCGGCTTGCGCGGCCGTCCGGTTGGGAGGCGAAGATGACTTCGAAACGGCTGCTGCAGGGACTCGCGATTGCCGCGGCATTCGGCTTGCTCGTCGGCTGCATGACCCAGGGTGGCATGACAAGGCCCGAATCCGGCGGTTCCTCCGGCGGCGGTGGCTCATCCGGCGGCGGTGGCTCATCCGGTGGCGGGTCCTCGGGCGGAGGTGGCTCGACGGGCGGCGGTACGAGCGGCGGCGGTACCACCGGCGACGGCTCATCGGGCGGTGGCGGCTCGACTTCGAGTTTCCCGACGGCCGACAGCAGCGGTGGCGGCAGCGACGCCCCGATGCCGATGCCTGGCAGTGAAGACGGCACCGCCGGTGGGTCGACGAAAGGCGAGGACTCCGGCTCGGCGGGCGGCGGAACGGATGCGAAGAGCGGCGGCGACGCGGGCTCGGCCGGCGGTTCCACTGCAGGCAGCGCTGGCGGTCAGGGCGAAGGCCCGGGCCAGACTTCGGGCGCGGCGGGCGACGCGGCACAGGCCGGCAATCAGCCTTGCGTGACCGACAATCCGGATCCCGCGAAAGACAAGCCAGAGGATTGCAGCGCCGCTGCGAATTCCGCGGCGAATGCGACGGCGGGCGGCGGCCAGGCGGCGGGTGGTGGGCAGGCTGAAGG
>JBATEA010000271.1:0-3840 GCA_049663745.1 Steroidobacteraceae bacterium
AGACGGACCTGCAGCAGATGCTCGTGCCGCCGGATCCGCTCGACGATCACGACGTATTCCTGGAGATCCGCGCCGCCGCGGGCGGCGACGAAGCCGCGATCTTCGCCGGCGACCTGTTCCGTATGTACTCGCGCTTTGCAGAGCGGCGCGGCTGGACCGTGGAGCTCCTGTCCGAAAGCCGCGGCGAACACGGCGGCTATCGCGAGGTGATCAGCCGGATCGCCGGCCGCGGGGTCTATGCGCGCCTGAAATTCGAGTCGGGCACGCACCGGGTCCAGCGCGTGCCTGCGACCGAGTCCCAGGGGCGGATCCATACCTCGACCTGCACCGTGGCGGTTCTGCCCGAGGTCGACGAGGTCGAGACCGTGGAGATCAATCCGGCCGAGCTCCGCGTGGATACCTATCGTTCATCCGGTGCCGGCGGCCAGCACGTCAACAAGACCGACTCGGCGGTGCGAATCACGCACCTGCCCACCGGCATCGTCGTCGAGTGCCAGGATGAGCGTTCGCAGCACAAGAACCGCGCCCGCGCGATGTCGCTGCTGCGCGCGCGCCTGCTGGCGGCGGAGCGCGAACGCGCGAGCGCCGAGAAGGCGCGCACCCGGCGCCTGCAGGTCGGCACCGGCGACCGCTCGGAGCGCATCCGCACCTACAACTTTCCGCAGGGACGCCTGACCGATCACCGCATCGAACTGACATTATTCCGTCTGAATGACATCATCAATGGCGACCTCGACGAAGTGATGGACGCACTCTCGCGTGAGCACCGGGCCGAGGAGCTGGCCGTCCTCGAATGACGCGCGCCGGTGATGCTTACTTCGAGCTGCGGCGAATGCTCGCGGCCTCGCCTTCGGCCGACCTGGACGCTGCGCTCTTGATGACGCATGTGCTCGGTTGCGGCCGAGCGGCGCTTGCCGCCGCGCCGGAACGGCAGCTGGATGACGCGCAACTGGCGGAATTGAAGGACCTGGCCGCGCGCCGCCATGACGGCGAACCCGTCGCCTATCTGATCGGGCGGCGTGGTTTCTGGACACTCGACCTGGAAGTGACACCCGACGTGCTGGTGCCGCGGCCGGAAACCGAATTGCTGGTCGAAATCGCGCTCGAGGCACTCCGTGCGATCGCCGAGCCGCGGGTGCTCGACCTCGGCACGGGCAGCGGCGCGATGGCGCTCGCGATCGCGAGCGAACGTCCGGATGCTTTGGTGACGGCGGTGGAACAAAGCGCGGCCGCACTTGCGGTCGCCGCGCGAAATGCCGGGCGCCACCGGATCGGGAATGTGCGGTTTCTTCACGGTTCCTGGTACCAGCCGGTTGGGGCGGAGCGGTTCCACGCGATCGTGGCAAATCCGCCCTATGTCGCCGAGGACGATCCGTCGCTGGCGACGCTCGTCCACGAGCCCCGCGCGGCGTTTGTCGCGGGCCCACAGGGCCTCGACGCGATCGCGGAAATCTGCGCCGGGGCGCTTTCGCACCTCGAAGCCGGCGGTCTGCTGGCAGTGGAGCACGGCGCGACCCAGGACGCACCCGTGCGGACCATGATGAACGCCGCCGGCCTGCGCGGCGTCGCGACAAGCAACGACCTCGCGGGTCTCCCGCGCGCGACGCGCGGCAATGCCGGCTGATCGGCATTAGAATTGCGGATGGCAAGAGGGAGCACGGCACATGATCCGTTTCGATACCACGCTCGGGGCCTTCACGGTTGAAGTGGATGCAGAGTCGGCGCCGGTTTCCAGCGAGAATTTCCTGCGCTATGTGGACGACGGCCATTTCGACGGCACCGTCTTTCACCGCGTGATCCCCGGATTCATGATCCAGGGCGGCGGATTCGCGGCCGACATGTCGCAGAAGGCGACACGCAAGCCGATCGCAAACGAAGCTGCCAACGGGTTGCGTAACCGCCGCGGATCGCTCGCGATGGCGCGCACCAACGACATCAACAGCGCCACCGCGCAGTTCTTCATCAATCTCGTGGACAACGCTTTCCTGGACCATCGGGCTGGCAATTTCGGCTACGCCGTGTTCGGCCGCGTCGTGGACGGCATGGAGGTCATCGACAAGATCGCGGCAGTCAAGACCGGGCGCAAGCAGGGCCACGACGACGTGCCGGTCGAGCCGGTCGTCGTCACCGCCGCACGGCGCGTCAAAGCCGGCTGAAGGCAATCTTTCGTGACCCGACGATCCTGGCCGGCGCGCATCGCGCGGGCGTTCGCTATCGGCCTGTTGTCGGTCGTAGCCGGAAGCGTCCTGCTGGTCGCCGTGTTCCGCTGGCTGCCCGTCCCGGTGACGTCCTTCATGATCAACGACTGGATCGCCGCAAGCGACAAACAGCATTCGGGCATGCGCCCCGATCATGACTGGGTACCCTGGCCCCGGATCTCGAAGCAGGCGGCGGTCGCGGTGATTGCGTCGGAGGACCAGAAGTTCCTGGGACATCAGGGCTTCGACCTCGAAGCGATCGACAAGGCCCTGACCGACGCGAAACGGGGCCGGCACCTGCGCGGCGCGAGCACGATCAGCCAGCAGGTCGCGAAGAATCTTTTCCTGTGGCCGGGCCAGAGCTGGCTGCGCAAGGGCCTCGAGGCCTGGTTCACGCTGTGGATCGAGCGGTTGTGGCCCAAGCAGCGGATCCTCGAGGTCTATCTCAACAGCGCCGAATTCGGTCGCGGCGTCTGGGGTGTCGAGGCCGCCAGCCGGCATTTCTTCCGCAAGCCGGCCGCGAGCCTCAATCGCCACGAAGCCGCATTGCTCGCCGCGGTGCTGCCGAATCCGAAGCGTTTCCGCGTCGACCGCCCCTCGCCCTACGTCCAGCAGCGCCAGGCCTGGATCATGACGCAGATGTCGATGCTGGGCGGGATCCGGCTGCTCGACAGGCTGGAGAGCGCGCCGACGGCGCACTGAACCGCTCGCCGCGGGCGGACGCAGTCAGGCTTTCGCGATCGCCTCGGCGATCTGACCGCGTACCGGCAGATTGCGGATCCGGACGCCGCAGGCGGCAAAAACCGCATTCATCAGTGCAGGCGCCGCCGTCGGTATGCCCATTTCCCCGGCGCCGGACGGATCCGCCTGCGAATCGACGATCAGGACCTCGATGTCCCTCGGCATCTGCGCGATGGTCGCGAGCGGATAGCCGCCGAAGTTGCGTTGTTCGACCTGGCCGTCCCTGACCGTGATCTCCAGATTGAGCGCCGTACTCAGGCCGTCGATCGTGCCGCCCTGCATCTGCGCCATGATGCCGAGCGGATTGATCGGCCGGCCGCAGTCGATCGCACAGATGACGCGATGAAAAACCAGCCCGCCTCCGGGCAGGATTTCCACCTCCATCGCATGCGCTGCGTAGCCGCCGAAAGTGAAGTGCGCGGCGAGGCCGATACCGCGACCGCGCGGAACGGTGCGGCCCCAGCCGATCGCCGTCGCCGCGCGCTCGAGCACCGCGCGCAGCCGGCCGGTGCTGAATATCGGACCCCCATGGTCGGCATACTCGAATTCGCGGTCCGCGCCGAGCATCGCGAGGCGCAGCGCCAGCGGGTCCTGCCCGGTCGAGTGCGCGATTTCGTCCAGGAAACTCTCCACGACGAAGGCGTTTGCCGTGTGCGCCGGTGCGCGCCATGACCCGCGCGGGATGCCGCTCGTCACGGCGTGCCACTCGAGCCGGTAGTCGGGTACGAGCTGCGCCGGAAAATCATCCGGATACAGTTCCGACGTCCAGAGTTCCCCGGGCTTGACGTCGGCCCGGCGATAATATTTTGACGCGCTCGCGAGCCGATGCGTCCACCCGGTCACGCGATTGGACTCGTCGAGAGTCGCGATGAGCTCGTGAAGGCCGAATGGCCGGAAGAAA
>JBATEA010000272.1:0-12124 GCA_049663745.1 Steroidobacteraceae bacterium
ACCCGGCTCCGGCCGAGCGCAAGGGCCCCAGCGCGAATGGCACGGCAAAGATGCAGACCATGACCGCCGCGACCAGGCGCGCCAGCCGAGCCCAGAATGCGATTTCCCAGGCCCGCGACTCGAGCGCGTTCGCCTGCAGGTGGGTGATATAGGCGTAAAGATCCGAGAGCGGCAGCGCCCTTGGATTGGTGACGGCGAGGCCGAGGAAATCCACATTGAACTGCGTGCCGGCCTCCTCGCGGTCCCTGCCGCGCGATTCGACACGGTCGGCGCCGAAACGCGACTCCGAGTAGTTCGAGAGAATCCAGCGTCCCGCCGGATCCTGCGCCGCGGTCTCCGCGTGGCCCACGAGCTGCAGGCGCCGCTCCGGATCCAGTTCGTAGATGAACACGCCGCCGAACTGGTTGCCGGCCGACTGCTGCCGGACATTGAGAAACCAGGATCCCTGCCGCACCCAGGCGCTGCTGCTGCCGGCCATGTCCACCTGCGAAAACTTGCTGAAGATCTTGTGCTGCCGGGCGTAGCGGTCCGCGGGTGGTGCGAAATACTCACCGAGCAGCCACATCAGCCCGGCAACGACGAGACCCGCGAGCGCCGCCGAGGCGGCGATGCGGACGATCGATACGCCAGCCGCGCGCACGACTGTCAGCTCGCTGTCGCGCGCCAGCGAGCCGAGGCCGATAATCGCGCCGATCAGCGTGGCGATCGGCAACATTTCGTAGGCCTGTTGCGGCAGCGACAGCATCGTGAACAGGAAAGCATCGGCGACGTCATAGCTGCCCTTGCCGATGTCGTCCTGCTGGCCGATGAAAGTCACGAGCGTCATCAGCGCCATCAGCACGGCCAGGACCATCAGCGTATGGATCAGGACTGTCCGTGCGAGATAGCGGTCGAGCAGTGTCATGCGCTGCTCCTGGCCGTGGTCGCCGAGCCGGTCAGCGGACTCTGGCGGTGCAGCAGCGCGAGCCCCATTGCGATGACCAGCAGGTGCACCCACCAGCTGCCGACGATCGGCGGAATGCTGCCCTTCTCGATCCATACCTGCGCCGCCGAGATCAGGTTGGAATAGACGAAATAGACGAGGATCGCGATCGCGACGCGGGCATAGCGTCCCTCTCGTGGCCTGAGCGCCGACAGCGGCACGGCGACGAGCGCCAGTACCAGCACCATCAGCGGCATGGAAATGCGCCGTTGCAATTCGGCGATGTCGGGGAGCGCCGCGGATCCGATCAGCGCGCGGGTTGGCTTGCGTTGCGGACTGTCGCGGCCGGCGCCAGGCTCGGGCGCGACCACGGGGATCCCGTGCTCGACGAAGCGGATTCGCCGGAAGTCGGAGCGGCCCGGCACGCCCTCGACACGCTCGCCGTCATGGAGGACCACGATCTGCGTCTGGCCTTCATCCAGCACGCGTTGTTCGGCCCATGCCGCGGTCGCGACCTCGACCCGGTCGTCGACATAGCGCTGCACGAACACGTTCACCAGCCGCCCGTCGGCGCCGGTCCGCTCGGCGTAGAACACCGCCTTGGCATCGCCGAAGGTCCTGAAAGTCCCGGGTTCCAGACGCCCGAATTGCGCGTCGCGAATGGCCCTGCGATTCAGTTGCGCGGCGCTTTCGCGCACTACCGGACCGATGTCGAAGGTGAGCCATGCGAGCCCCAGCGCGACCGGCACTGCCAGCGCAAAGACCGGCAGATACAGCCGCGCCGGCCCGACACCGCAGGCCCGGACGGCGGTCATTTCGCTGTCGTGATAGAGGCGACCGAGTGCCAGAGTCGCGGATAGCAGCACGCCGATTGGCACCAGCAGCACGAGGTTCTGCAGCGTCGTCAGGCCGATCAGGGCGAATACGATGTCGCGCGGAAATCCGAACTCCGCCGCCAGCCCGAGAATCTTGGCCAGCTGGGCGCTGACCAGGATCGCGAGCAGCACCGCAGTCACCGCCAGCCACGAAACAGCGACTTCGCGCAGGACATAGCGGTCGAACGTGCGGAACAACGAGGTCATCGTGCGGACCCCGGCGCGCGGATCCGTCCTTTTCGATTAAACTGGCGTGCACACGGTAAACCAGCGTCGCAGCGCACTCAACGGGCACCGCCCGCCGGCCAGCGCCGCGACCAGGGGATGGTCGATCATGCAGTTCTACGCAACCGGCGCATCCGCAGCACGACAACGCTCGGCTTGCGCCATCGTCGGCATTCATGAGCAGGCTGAAATGACCGCGCCCGCGCGCGAGCTTGACCGCGCATGCGGCGGCGCCATCGGCCGCGTGCTGCGCCGCGGCGATTTCAGAGGCAAGGCCGGCGAGATCCTGCCTATTGTCGGCATCGTGCGGGGGCCGGCTGAGCGTGTGCTGTTGGCAGGCCTCGGCGCAAGGAAGTCCTATGGCCGCAAGGCCTATCGCCGCGCGGTCTCGGCCGCGAGCGGCTGGCTCGCGAAGAGCGGCGCCGCCAACGCCATCCTGTACCTGCCGGCCGAGCCGGTGCCCGGTGTCGATGCCTACTACGCCGCACGGCTTGCCGCCGAGGGCGTCGCCTCGAATCTTTACCGGATTCCCGACCTCAAGTCGGGCCGGAAACCGCCGCGTCCGAAACTCGCGAAGTTCGGCATCGGCGTGAAGACTGGCGACCTTGCCGCCGCGCGGCGCGGCATCCGCGACGGCCGCGGGGTGGCCGCCGGCATGGCATTGACGCGCGACCTGGCGAACCTGCCCGCGAATGTCTGCACGCCTTCCTACCTGGCCGGTGCCGCCCGGCGGCTCGCAAGAGAACACCGCCGGATCCGTCTGCGCGTCCTCGACGAACGCGCTATCAGACGGCTCGGCATGGGTGCCTTCCTGTCGGTTACGCGCGGCTCCGAAGAGCCGGCCAGGCTCATCGTGCTCGACTACCGCGGCGGCAGGCGCGGCGCAGCGCCGGTCGCCTTGGTCGGCAAGGGCATCACCTTCGACACCGGCGGCATCTCGCTGAAGCAGCCGCCGGCGATGGACGAAATGAAGTTCGACATGACGGGCGCGGCGAGCGTGTTCGGCACCATCAAGGCGCTCGCGACGATCGGCGCTGCTGTGAATGTCGTCGGCATCATTCCGACCTGCGAGAACATGCCGAGCGGGCGCGCAACCAAGCCCGGGGACATCGTCACTTCGATGTCCGGGAAGACCATCGAAGTGCTGAATACCGACGCGGAGGGCCGATTGATCCTGTGCGACGGCATCAGTTATGCGCGTCGCTTCAAGCCGCGCGCGGTGGTCGACATCGCGACGCTGACGGGCGCCTGCGTGATCGCGCTCGGCGGACATTACTGCGGGCTGTTCTCACCGGACGACAAGCTGGCGGCCTCGCTCGCCGCGGCAGGCGAACGCTCGGATGACCGCGCCTGGCGCATGCCGGTCGCCGAGGAATATTCGGAACTTCTGAAGAGCAATTTTGCGGACCTCGCGAATGTCGCCGGTCGCGAAGCCGGCGCCATCACCGCCGCGTGTTTCCTCTGGAAGTTCGCCGAGGGCATGCGCTGGGCCCACCTGGACATCGCCGGCACCGCCTACCTGACCGGCAGCCAGAAAGGCAGCACCGGCCGGCCGGTGCCGCTGCTGGTGGACTGGCTGCTGCACGGAGACTGAGGCCATGGCGATGCCGCGCGTGGATTTCTACGTGCTGGCGAGCAGTGATCGCGCGGCACGCCTGCGTTTTGCGTGCCGGCTGGTCGAGAAGGCCTGGCTGCGCGAACACCGCATCCGCGTGCAACTCGATCCCGGCGGCGATGGCGCGGCTTTTGACGACCTGCTGTGGACATTTTCCGATCGCAGCTTCGTGCCGCACGAGCGGCTGGCCGCCGATGACGGTGCGCGGGCAAGAGCGGCGCCGGTGGTCATCGCCGACCACGATTCCAGGGGACCTGAAGACCGTGACATGCTGGTGAACCTGGCCGCCGGCGTGCGTCCCGATTATCAGGACTACGCGCGCATTGCCGAAGTGGTCGACGCCGACGACGCGCGACGCAGGCTCGGCCGGGATCGATTCCGCTTCTACCGCGAGCAGGGTATCGAGCCGCAGACGCACGAAATCGGAGAAGACTCGTGAATCGCGAACCCGCCGATGATCTGCCGATCCTGACCGACGTCGTGGAACTCCATGCAACCGGCAGCTTTCCGCGCCCCGACCAGGTCGAAGATTCAGCGGGCCCGTATGCATCGGGCCTGCTGTCCGAGGAAGACGTCTCGGCGCTGCAGGCCGCCCTGGTGAGCCGAATGATGAACCTGACCGATGAATTGCTGCATGCCGCGGCGCGCGAAATCGAGGCGGTCATGTTCGAGCGCGTCATTGACCGCCTGCGCGCGGCGTTGCCGGAGCTCGTCGCCGCCGCCCTGCGCGAGCACCTCGCGCCGGGCGAGGACTGACGCGGCCGCCGGGTTCATGGACAAGACGTATTCCCCGACGGAAATCGAAGAACGCATCTACCGGCAATGGGAACAGGCGGGCCTGTTCGCACCCGCGGGCGACGGTCCCGGCTTTTGCATCGTCATACCGCCGCCGAACGTCACCGGCACGCTGCACATGGGCCATGCGTTCCAGGACACGATCATGGATGCGCTCACGCGCTTCCACCGGATGTCGGGCTTTGCTGCGCTCTGGCAGCCCGGCGTGGACCACGCGGGCATCGCGACCCAGATGGTGGTCGAGAGACAGCTGAACGCGGAGGGGCAGACGCGCCGCGGGCTGGGCCGCGACCGGTTCGTCGAGCGCGTCTGGCGCTGGAAGGAACAGTCGGGCGGCACGATCGCGCGCCAGATGCGCCGCCTGGGCGCCTCCGTTGACTGGAGCCGTGACCGCTTCACGATGGATCCGGGCATGTCGGCTGCCGTGCAGGAGGCCTTCGTGCGCCTGCATGAGGAAGGCCTGATCTACCGCGGCAAGCGCCTCGTCAACTGGGACCCGGTGCTGAAGACCGCGCTTTCCGACCTCGAAGTGCTGTCGGTCGAGGAGGACGGGCAGCTCTGGCATGTACGCTACCCGCTGGCCGACGCCAGCGGCCACCTGACGGTAGCGACGACGCGCCCGGAGACGATGCTCGGCGACACCGCCGTCGCCGTGCACCCGGACGACGAACGTTTCCGGCATCTCGTGGGGCGGACACTCAGGCTGCCGCTCGCCGGGCGTGAGATTCCGGTGATCGCGGACGCTCATGTCGACCCGGCATTCGGCACGGGCTGCCTCAAGATCACGCCGGCACACGACTTCGACGACTACGAGGTCGGCCAGCGCCACGGCCTGCCACTCATCAACGTGCTGACGGCGGATGCGACCATCGGCGAAGCTGCTCCGGAACGCTACCGCGGACTCGACCGCTTCGAGGCGCGCAGGCGGGTCGTCGCCGACCTCGAGGCTGAAGGCCTCGTCGAGAAGATCGAGCCGCACCGCCTGACGATCCCGCGTGGCGATCGCAGCGGCGCCGTCGTGGAACCGTGGCTGACCGACCAGTGGTACGTGCGGATCGAGCCGCTCGCGGTGCCGGCAGTTCGCGCCGTCGAGGAAGGCCGTATCCGCTTCGTGCCCGCCAACTGGGACCGGACTTACTTCGAGTGGATGCGCAACATCAAGGACTGGTGCATCAGCCGCCAGCTGTGGTGGGGCCACCGCGTTCCAGCCTGGTACGGACCGGATGGCGCGGTCTACGTGGGGCGGAGCGAAGCCGATGTCCGCGCGCGCCACGGCATCGCAAAGGGTATCGCGCTGGTCCAGGACGAAGACGTGCTGGATACCTGGTTCTCGTCGGCGCTCTGGCCGTTCTCGACGCTGGGCTGGCCCGGCGAAACTCCCGAGCTGCGGCGCTTCTATCCGACATCGGTGCTGGTGACCGGATTCGACATCATTTTCTTCTGGGTCGCCCGCATGATCATGATGGGACTCAAGTTCACGGGCCAGGTGCCGTTCCATGAGGTGTATATCCACGGCCTGATCCGCGATCACGAAGGCCAGAAGATGTCGAAGTCCAAAGGCAACGTCATCGACCCGCTCGACATCGTCGACGGCATCGCACTCGAGGAACTCGTCGCGAAGCGCACCACGGGGCTGATGCAACCCCAGCTCGCGCCCGCGATCGAGCGCGCGACGCGCAAGCAGTTTCCGAAGGGGATTGAGCCCTACGGCACCGACGCCTTGCGTTTCACATTCGCCTCGCTCGCCACCCAGTCGCGCGACCTGCGTTTCGATCTCGGCCGTGTCGAGGGTTACCGCAATTTCTGCAACAAGCTCTGGAACGCCTCCCGCTACGTGCTGATGGCGACTGAAGGGGAAATGGGCGCCGGCCCGGAAACACGGTCGCTGGCGGATCGCTGGATCCACTCGCGGCTCGATGCTGCGATCCTGGCGGTGCGCGATGGCTACGCGCAGTACCGCTTCGACCTCGCGGCGCAGGCGGTCTACGAGTTCACCTGGTACGAGTTCTGCGACTGGTACCTCGAATTCAGCAAGCCCGTCCTGCAATCCACCGGCAGCAGCCCCGAGGAACTGCGCGGCACGCGACGCACCCTGATCGAGGTGCTGGAGGCGCTGCTGCGGCTGTTGCATCCGCTGATGCCATTCATCACCGAGGAGATCTGGCAGCGGGTCGGGCCGCGCGCCGGGAAAACCGGCGATTCGATCATGCGCGAGCCCTACCCCTCTGCGGAGCCGGGCGCGGCGGATCCTCTGCTCGATGCGGAAATGCGCTGGGTCATGGACTTCATCCTGGGAATCCGGCGGATCCGGGGTGAACTGGACATTGCGCCTGCAGTGCGGCTCTCGGTTCTCCTGAAGGATGCGTCGGCCCAGGATCTCGCGCGCAGCGAGCGAGGCAGAACCGCCATCGGTCGGCTCGCCGGTGTCGACGGTCTGCGCCCGCTGGCAACGGACGAGCCCGTGCCACAATCCGCAACGGCGGTCCTGGGCGACATGCAGATCCTCGTGCCGATGGCCGGCCTGGTCGACGTCGATGCGGAACTCGAGCGCCTCGGCAAGCGTCGGAGCAAGCTGGAGCAGGAGCTCGCCCGCGCCGACGCCAAACTCGGCAATGAGAACTTCGTCCGGAATGCCCCGGCCGGGGTCGTCGCCCAGGAACACGCCCGGGTCGAGGAGTTCAAGCGTGAACTGGCGCAACTTGCGGACCAGCTCGAGCGGGTAGCCTCGCTGCGATGAATGCATTGACTGAAGCCCCGGACCGTGAACGCGCGCTGCTGGCGGCGGCCCTGGCGAGCCTGAACCAGATCGTGCTCGGCAAGGACCGCGAAATCCGGCTGGCGATCTGCTGCCTGCTGGCCCGCGGTCACCTGCTGATCGAGGACATACCTGGCGTCGGCAAGACGACGCTCGCTCATGCGCTCGCGCGGGTGCTGGGACTCTCGTTCCAGCGGATCCAGTTCACGAGCGACTTGCTGCCCGCCGACGTGATCGGCATTTCAGTCTACGACCGCGGCAGCGGCCGGTTCGCGTTCCACCGCGGGCCCGTGTTCGCTCAGCTCGTGATGGCCGACGAGGTCAACCGGGCGACGCCCAAGGCCCAGAGCGCGCTGCTCGAGGCGATGGAGGAACGACAGGTCACGGTGGATGGCGAAACTCACCTGTTGCCGGAGCCGTTCTTCGTCGTCGCCACGCAGAATCCATCCTTCCAGGTCGGCACCTTCCCGCTGCCGGAGTCACAGATCGACCGGTTCCTGATGCGCATCGAGCTCGGCTATCCGGCTTCCAGCCATGAACGGCAGCTGCTGCGCGGCCGCGATCGCCGCGACCTGCTGGCCGGCCTGCCGGCCGTACTCGATGCGGCCGTGATCCTGTCGCTGCAACGCCGGATCCCCGAGCTGCATGCGAGCGACGCGCTCCTTGATTACGTGCAGGCGCTGGCGCGCGCGTCTCGCGACAACGGCCAGCACCAGGCGGGACTGTCGCCACGCGCGGTGATTTCGCTGCTGCGCGCCGCACAGGCCTGGGCCTTCCTGCATGGTCACGCTGGCGTTCTGCCGGAAGATCTGCAGGCCGTTCTCGCTTCCGTCGTCGGTCATCGACTGCGGCCGCGCGATGCCCAGGACACCCGCCGGCCGCCCGAGATCGCCGCGGCCCTGCTGAAGTCGGTACCGATACCCTGACAAACTGCCGCGGGCGTGGCGCATGCGGTTGACCGGAATCCCGAGGCGATGGGTGCAGAACTGGATCCGGCGCCGCCAGGGGCCGGACCACGGCGTCGTGACCCTGCGACGCGGCCGAATCTACATCCTGCCGACGGGCCTCGGCTTCGCCTTCGGGCTGATGCTGTTCGGAATGCTGCTTGGATCACTGAACTACGCAAACAACCTGGGCCTCGGCCTCACGTTCCTGCTGGCGTCACTCGCACTCGTGACGATGCAGGCCTGTCACCGCAACCTCGAGACGCTGATCGCGAGCGAAGCCGGGACGGAACCGCCGTTCGCGGGCCAGGACGCCATTTTCCAGATCGCGCTCGCGAATCCCGGCGGCGCTGCCCGCTGCGATCTGGAGGCGACGGCCGCGGCGATGTCCGCCGAACCCGTATCGATCGCTGCGGGCGGCGAAGCGACGGTCAATCTCCGCGTCCCGACGCGACACCGCGGGTGGGTGACGCTCGAGCGCGTCGAGATCGCGACGCGATTTCCCTACGGGCTTTTCCGCGCCTGGGCGGTGCTGCACCCGAACCGCCGCTGCCTCGTGTATCCGCGTCCCGCCGATGCCGCACCGCCTCCGCCGCCGACACCCGGAGAGGGAGGCGCCGGGACAGCCCGGCGCGGCGACGATGACTTTGCCGGCCTGAAGGATTACCACGCCGGCGATCCGCCGCGGCATATCGCCTGGAAGGCGTACGCAAAAGGCGGCGAATTGCTGGTCAAGGAATTCAGTGGCGCCGCGGAACCGGTGCCGATTTTCGACCTGGAACAGGCGCCCGGCGCGGATCTCGAATTGCGCCTGTCGGTCATGGCGCGCTGGATCGT
This sequence comes from Steroidobacteraceae bacterium, assembly GCA_049663745.1. Lineage (GTDB taxonomy): Bacteria > Pseudomonadota > Gammaproteobacteria > Steroidobacterales > Steroidobacteraceae > SCUD01. The sequence continues at coordinate 8,969 of JBATEA010000272.1, forward strand.
CGATGCACAGGCGCGCGGCGAGACCTTCGGCCTGCGCCTGCCCGGCCTCGAAATTCCACCGCAGCCCGGAATGCAGCAACGCCGCCGTTGCCTCGCGGCGCTCGCCGAATACCACGCCGCGAAACCCGCCGATGCTTGAGCCGCGCGAAAAATTCCGGCGACTCGCCTGGACGACCGCCGGCCTGGTCGCGGCGCTCTTTCCGCACATGCTGCACCTGCGCATCTGGGTCACCGCGCTGGTGCTCGCCATCTGCACCTGGCGGCTGCTCGCCGAGCGGCGCAGCTGGCGCCTGCCGGGTACGTTGGCGCGGGCAGTGATCGCGCTCGGCGCGACGGCTGGCGTGATCGCAAGCTACACGACCATCACCGGCCTGGATGCCGGAACCGCGCTGCTCGCATTGATGGCGGCGATGAAGCTGCTCGAGACCCGCGCACCGCGCGATCATGTCGTGCTGATTTTCATCGGCTGGTTCCTGTGCCTTTCCGCGTTCCTTTATGCGCAGGATATCCTGACCGTCGCCTGTGTCGCGCCGACCGTCTGGCTGCTGGCGGCGGCCTTGCTGCAGGTCGCGCGCCGCGGCCATGGCCTGGCACCCGCCCCTTTTCGCACGACCGGCGCCATGCTGCTGAAGGCGTTGCCGATCGCTCTGCTGCTGTTCCTGTTCTTTCCGCGTGTCGCCGGCAGTTTCTGGGGCGCGCCCTCGAGCGAGCGGGCCTTGAGCGGCCTGACCGACGAGATGTCCCCTGGCGAAATCTCTGACCTGACGCTCAATGACACGGTCGCCTTCCGTGTCCGATTCAAAGGCACGCCACCACCGCCATCGCAGCGCTACTGGCGCGGTCCGGTGCTGAACGAGTTCGACGGCTACACCTGGTCGCGCGGCGAGAGCCAGTTCTTCTTCCGGCCGCGCGTCCGGCTGCTTGGCCGGCCCGTCGATTACACGGTCACGCTCGAGCCAACCGGCCAACGGATGCTGTTCGCGCTCGACATGGTCGAGCGATGGCCCGCAGCGATGGCGCAGCAGGCCTGGGATTTCCAGCTGCGCACGCGCCATCCGGTGAATTCGGTGCTGCAGTACGAAGCACGCTCGTATCCCGGTTACCGGGCCGGCACACAGCTCTCGCCGGCATTGCGCAATCTTCAGCTGCAACTGCCGCCCGGCCGTAATCCCCGCTCGATCGAGCTTGCGAAGCGCATGCGCGCCGCAGCGGGCAGCGATCGCGAGTTCACGCGCTCGGTGCTGGCGATGTTCCGCGACCAGGAGTTCTACTACACGCTGACGCCGCCAGGCCTGGTGCGGGATTCGATCGACGATTTCCTGTTCCGCACGCGCAGGGGTTTCTGCGGCCACTTCGCGTCGGCGTTCACGATGATGATGCGCGCCGCCGGTGTCCCGGCCCGGGTGGTCGGCGGTTACCAGGGCGGCGACTGGAACCCGATTGGCGGCTACCTGATCCTGCGTCAGTCGCACGCACATGCCTGGTCGGAAGTCTGGCTTGCCGAGTCCGGCTGGACCCGCATCGATCCGACCGCAGCTGTCGCGCCGGAGCGCATTGAACGCGGTCTCGAGGCGGCGCTGTCCGCGGAAGACCTGGCGCAGGGCGGCTTCTCGCGCGATAGCGGCCTTTTGTGGCAGGCGGGGATGGTCTGGGACAACGTGAATGCCCGCTGGAACGACTGGGTCGTGCAGTTCAGCCGGCTGCAACAGCAGGAAATCCTGCGCTCGTTCGGTTTCGGCGACGCCGACTGGCAGGACCTGGCGCTCGTACTGGTTGTCGGTCTTGGAGTCGGGCTCACGCTGCTGTCCGGCTGGCTGGCCTGGGAATTCCGCCCGCGCCGGCCAGATCCAGCGACCGCGAGTTATCGCCGTTTCGTGCAAAGGCTGGCGCGCCAGGGCGTCGATCGCGCGCCGTACGAAGCGCCGCGCGACTTCGCGGCGCGCGTGCAACGGCTGCGCCCGGACCTCGCAGCGGCCGCCACCGCGATCACCGAGCTGTACCTGAGACTGCGCTACCTGCCGGCGCATGGGCCACGCGACCTGATGCTGCTGCGCGGCCTGGTGCGGCGATTCGATCGCTAGATTCGTCGCCGCTTTCTCAGGATGCCCGGTGTGATTTCCAGAGGAGCATTGCACCGCCGGCAAACAGCACGATGACCGACAGGATGCCGGTGCGCGTGCTTCCAGACACGAGCGCCGTGATGCCGACCAGCAGCGGGCCGAGCACGGCGGCGAATTTTCCCATCATGTTGTAGAAACCGAAGAATTCGCCCTGCTTGCCTTCCGGGACCAGCGACGCGAAATACGAGCGCGACAGCGACTGGATGCCACCCTGCACGAGCCCGATGAGTATCGCTAGCAGGTAGAAGTCGCGGATGCTGTGCATCCAGTAGGCGGCGACCGTGCCGGCAGAATACGCAGCGATCGCGATGAAGATGCCGTTGCGGGCGCCGATGCGGCTGCCGAGCCAGCCAAATGCGAGCGCGGCCGGAAACGCGACGAACTGCGTGACCAGCAGCGCGACGATCAGGCTCTGCTGCGGAAATCCCAGCGACAGGCCGAAGTCGATGGCCATCTTGATGATCGTGTTAACCCCGTCGATGTACATCCAGTACGCCAGCAGGAACCAGACGAGCGGCCGCAGCTTGCGCACTTCACCGATGGTTGCGCGCAATTCACGCCAGCCCGCCCGTGCCGCGGATGCCATTGGTAACGGTCGAGCCGGCTTCTGCTCACGGATCCACAGCAGGCACGGCACCGAAAACAGCAGCCACCAGGAGCCTACCATCGGAAATGACAGTCTCACGGCCCCGGTCGCGCCCGACAGCCCGAATGACGCGGGGCTCGTGACCATCGCGGCATTCAGCAACAGCAGCAGCCCGCCGCCTGCGTACCCCAGTGAATAGCCATAGGACGATACGAGGTCGTATTCGCCGGCCTCCGCGACATCCACGAGCAGCGAGTCGTTGAATATGACGCCGCCCGAAAACCCGATGCCGGCCAATGCATAGACGATGGCCGCGGTGACCCAGTCGCCCTGTTGCACCCAGTAGAGGCCGGCCGTCGTCGCGGCGCCGAGCAGCGTGAAGAACGCCAGCATGCGCAGGCGCGCGCCGCCGCGATCCGCCATCGCGCCGAGCAGTGGGGCCAGCAGCGC
>JBATEA010000273.1:0-5479 GCA_049663745.1 Steroidobacteraceae bacterium
GCCCCGCGCAGTCCGCCGAGCGGATTCTTGATCTCGTGGGCGAGCTGTCGCGCCATCACGCGACTGACGCCCTGCTGGGCGAGGAGCGCGGTGTCGCGCGTGATGCGGCTCGGCCGCGTCGTATCGGCGATTTCGACCAGCACCGCGACTGCTTCGGGCACGCCCAACGCGAGTGGCGTAAACGTAATGTCGGCCAGGTGATGCGAATCGCTGCGTGCCGCCGGCGCCAGTTCGAAACCGCGCATCGCGAGCGGTTCGCCGCTCGCGCGGCTGCGCAAGATCAGCGAATCAACCTGCGCGCCTTCCACGAGCAAGGACGCGAAGCGCCGGCCGCGGGCCGACGCGCGGCCGATCGCCAGGAGATCGCCGGCGGCGGCATTGAGGAAGCGTACGTTGCCGTCGGCGTCGACGACGACGATCGCGGTCGTCAGCAGGTCGAACAGCGCGCCCGCGTCGAAATCCTGCGCGCCACCGCCGGATTCATGCGCCATGGCGCGATCCCGGAAGCGGCGCGGGCGCGCCGGCGTGGATCAGGTAGCCGGCTTGGGTTTCGGCGCCGGCTTCGGGGGCTTGGGCGCCTGCGGACTCTGGGGGCTGTTGATCGAGGGCATGCGCACATGGAAGGGGATCTGGCCGCTCGAAATCAGCGGTGCGCCGTTCTCGTCGAGCACGGCGGCCCGCAGGAAATGCGTGCCGCGGTACAAATTCGACAGCTGCGCTGAGCCACCGCCTTCCGCCGGCACCTGGTTGCCGTCCAGGTAAAACACCAGCGTGTGTCCGGGTTCCAGGCTGCCGCCCAGTTCGGCCGCGGCAGTGACCGTTGCATCCGCGCCGAAAAACACCTGGTCCGGTGACGGCTGCGTGATGGTCAGTGAATCGTAGAGAATCGGCGCGGGGCCCCGGCTGGGCGTCGAAGGCTCGCCCGCACCCGGTGGCGTGGCCTCGTAGGAGTTGGAAACCGCGATTTCCACGCGCTTGGCATCCGGCGCGCCGGGCTGGTCCGCATAATGGACGACGCCGTCCTTGTCCACCCACCGGTAAATCTCCTGGGGCTCGGCCGCCAGGGACAGCATCAATCCGGCGAGAATCAGGGCTGTGCGCATGGCTGCAGCATAGCCCGGAGTCCGCCGGACTGACAAAGCCGGAGCGGCATTCTGTGATCGCCGTCCCCGCCGCCCGAGCCCGGGCACTCAGAGGCTGTAATACATGTCGAACTCGACCGGATGCGTGGACATCCGGAAGCGCGTCACCTCCGTCTGCTTCAGTCCGATGTAAGCGTCGATCAGGTCGTCGGAAAAGACGCCGCCCCGCTTCAGGAATTCGCGGTCGCGATCGAGGTGTTCGAGCGCCATGTCCAGCGAATGGCAGACTTCCGGGATGTTCTTCGCCTCTTCGCGCGGCAGGTCGTAGAGATCCTTGTCCGAGGCCTCGCCCGGATGGAGCTTGTTCTGGATGCCGTCGAGGCCCGCCATCATCATCGACGCAAATGCAAAATACGGATTCGCGGTCGAGTCCGGGAAGCGCACCTCGATCCGGCGGCCCTTCGGATTCGACACCCATGGAATGCGGATCGAAGCCGAGCGGTTGCGCGCCGAGTAGGCGAGCATGACCGGCGCCTCGAAACCCGGCACCAGGCGCTTGTAGCTGTTGGTGCCCGGATTCGTGAACGCGTTGATTGCCCGCGCGTGCTTGATGATGCCGCCGATGTAGTACAGCGCGATGTCGGAAAGACCAGCATAACGGTCGCCGGCGAACAGCGCCTTGCCGTCCTTCTGCAAGGACTGGTGCACGTGCATTCCGCTGCCGTTGTCGCCGACCAGCGGTTTGGGCATGAAGGTCAGCGTCTTGCCATGCCCGTGCGCGACGTTCCACAGCGCGTATTTCAGCAGCTGCACTTCGTCGCCCTTCTTCATCAACGTGTTCGCGGACACGTTGATCTCGCCCTGGCCGCCGGTTCCGACTTCATGGTGATGCACCTCGACCCGGAGCCCCAGCTCCTCGCAGGCCTGGCACATCGCCGTGCGCAGGTCCTGGAAACGATCGACGGGCGGCACTGGAAAATAGCCGCCCTTGATCCCGGGACGGTGACCCATGTTGGCTCCGTCAAGACTCGCGCCTGAATTCCACGCACCCTGCACGGAATCGATGTGATAGCTGCAGCCGTTGATCTCGTTGCTCCAGCGCGCGCTGTCGAAGATGAAGAATTCGTTTTCCGGGCCGAACAGCGCGGTATCGGCGATGCCGGTGGACTTCAGATAGGCCTCGGCGCGCCGGGCGAGCGAGCGGGGATCGCGTGTGTAGCCCTGCATCGTCATCGGCTCGACCACGTCGCAGCGCAGCAGCAGGGTGGTTTCCTCGAAGAACGGATCGATCATCGCCGTTGAGGCATCCGGCATCAGGATCATGTCGGACTCGTTGATGCCCTTCCAGCCGGCGATCGACGAGCCGTCGAACATCTTGCCGTCGACGAAAAAATCCTCGTCCACCATCCGCGTCGGGATCGTGACGTGCTGTTCCTTGCCGCGCGTGTCCGTGAATCGCAGGTCGCAGTACGTGGCTTCCTTTTCCTTGATCAGCTTGACGACGTCGGCGGGGGTCATGATCGTCTCCGGAATTTGGGCGGCCATTGCTCGCGATCCCTCTCACGGTGCAAATCGCATGCCATCGCTGCAATCGTATCTAATTCCTTTGCAATCAATCAATTATATTCTCTCCGAAGTCTTTGATAGTCCGTCTATGCACGATAATAGTGCGGTTATTCTACGGTTAGCACCAATATGGTGCATCCGAAAATCTTCCCGCCGGCGACGGACGATCGCCACAATCGCCGGCCGATGCGCCTGAATAAATTCATCAGCGAGACAGGCGCCTGCTCGCGGCGTGAGGCGGATGCCTGGATCGCCGCCGGGCGCGTGACGATCAACGGAAAACCTGCAGTGCTCGGCACGCAGGTGGCCGCCGGCGATATCGTGCATCTGGACGGCAAGCCGATTGTCGCGAAACGCAGGGACGTCTACATCGCGCTCAACAAGCCGCCCGGCATCACCTGCACGACCGAGCGCGATGTCGCGGGCAACATCGTGGATTTCGTCGCGCACCGGGAGCGGATCTTTCCGATCGGGCGCCTCGACAAGGATTCCGAGGGCCTGATTCTCCTGACCAACAACGGCGACATCATCAACGAGATCCTGCGCGTCGAGCATGGCCACGAGAAAGAGTATCTGGTCACCGTCGAGCGGCCGGTTACGGCGACATTCCTTGCGATGATGGCTGCTGGCGTGAAAATCGGCGGCGAGAAGACAAAACCCTGCGTCGTTACGCAGACCGGCCCCGATGCGTTTCGCATCGTGCTGACGCAGGGCCTCAACCGGCAGATCCGCCGCATGTGCTCGGCGCTGGGGTTTCGCGTGCAACGCCTGCAGCGCGTGCGCATCATGCACATCCGTCTCGGCGCGCTCGCATCCGGTCACTGGCGCGACCTAACCGATGCCGAAGTACGGCCCCTGCTCGCGGCCAGGGCCGCCCGCGGCGCCGCGGGTTGATCGGCGCACCGCTATACTTGGCGGCCTTTTGCTGCACCGCGATCGAATGCCGAAAGCACCGAAAATACAGGCGCCGCGCAATTTTCAGGACCTGATCCTGGCCTTGCAGCGTTACTGGGCCGGACAGGGCTGCGTGCTGCTGCAACCCTATGACATGGAAATGGGCGCGGGCACGTTCCACGCCGCGACCTTCCTGCGCGCCATCGGCCCCGAGCCCTGGAGCGCCGCCTACGTGCAGCCGAGCCGCAGGCCGACGGACGGCCGCTATGGCGACAATCCATTCCGGCTGCAGCACTACTACCAGTTCCAGGTCGTCATGAAGCCGTCGCCCGACGACATCATCGAGCGTTACCTGGGCTCGCTCGTCGCGCTCGGCATCGATCCGCTGGTTCACGACATCCGTTTCGTCGAGGACAACTGGGAATCCCCGACGCTGGGCGCCTGGGGCCTCGGCTGGGAGGTCTGGCTGAACGGCATGGAAATCACGCAGTTCACCTACTTCCAGCAGGCCGGCGGCCTCGATTGCCGCCCGGTCACCGGTGAGATCGCTTACGGCCTCGAGCGCCTCGCGATGTACCTGCAGGGCGTCGAGAGCGTCTACGACCTCGTCTGGACCGACGGCGCGGCCGGTCGCGTGACCTATGGCGACGTGTTCCACCAGAACGAGGTGGAGCAGTCGTCCTACAACTTCGAGCACGCCGACACCAGCGCACTCTTCGCCGAATTCGATCATCGCGAAAAGGCCTGCGGCGCACTGCTCGTCGCGAGCCTACCGTTGCCGGCTTACGAGCAGATGCTGAAGGCCTCGCATACCTTCAACCTGCTGGACGCGCGCAAGGCCATCTCCGTGACCGAGCGCCAGCGTTACATCCTTCGTGTCCGGGCGCTTGCGCGTGCCGTGGCCGAAGCCTACCGCGCGAGCCGCGAGGCGCTCGGCTTCCCGCTGATGCGCGGAGCCGCCGGGTGACGCGCCACGATTTCCTGGTCGAAATCGGCACCGAGGAACTGCCGCCCCGGAGCCTCTGGCCGCTCGCGGAATGTTTCCGGGACGGCGTGCTGGCCGGGCTCGATGCCGCCGGCCTCGCGCACGGGAAAGCGGAAGCCTATGCAACGCCGCGGCGGCTCGCCGTCTCCGTGCGCCGGCTGGCGGCGGCCCAGGGTGAGCAGAAGCTGGAGCGGCGCGGGCCGCCGGTGTCGGCCGCCTTCGATGCTAACGGTCAGCCGACGCGCGCGGCGCTCGCGTTTGCGGAATCCTGTGGCGTCGCGGTCAGTGCCTTGACCCGCATGACCGAGCCAAGGGGCGAATTCCTCTTCTGCTCCGTCACGCGCGCGGGCTCGCCGGCGGCACAATTGCTGCCGGCCATCGTGCAGCGCGCCCTCGACGGGCTGCCGATCGCGCGGCGCATGCGCTGGGGCGCGGGCGAGGTCCAGTTCGTGCGGCCGGTGCACTGGATCGTCATGTTGCATGGCGCTGATGTCGTCGATTGTGAGCTGCTGGGCCTTCGGGCGGGCCGCACGACGCGCGGGCATCGCTTCCACGCCCCGAAGCCGCTCGTGCTGCGCTCGCCCGGCGGCTATGCCTCGGCGCTCGAAAAGCGCGGCTTCGTACTGGTGGATTTCGCGCAGCGGCGCGATCGTATCGCCACCGCCGTCAAGGCCGCGGCAGCGGCGGCCGGTGGCGAGGCGCTGATCGATCCCGCCGTTCTCGACGAGGTGACGGCGCTCTGCGAATGGCCGGTGCCGATCGCGGGGACCTTCGAAGCGCGGTTCCTCGATCTGCCGCCCGAGGTGCTGATCGCGACCCTGCAGGACCACCAGCGCTACTTCCCCGCGCGCTCGGCCGCGGGCGCCCTGCTGCCGCTTTTCGTCGCCGTCGCCAACATCGAAAGCCGCGACCCCGCCCAGATTCGTGCCGGTAATGAGCGCGTGGTCCGTCC
>JBATEA010000274.1:0-1738 GCA_049663745.1 Steroidobacteraceae bacterium
AAGAAGCGCTGATGGAAGAAAAGGGGACGCAACCCTTTTCCGGGAGCAACGGGAAAAGGGTTGCGTCCCCTTTTCTCCGTATTGCGCTTGCGCAGATCAACCCGACGGTCGGCGACGCACCGGGAAACGCCGATCGCGTGATCGCGCAGATCGCTCCCGCGCGCGCGCTGGGGGCGGGGCTCCTGGTGCTGCCGGAACTCGTGCTGTCCGGCTATCCACCGGAGGACCTGCTGTTCCACCGCGGATTCCGCCGCCGCATCGACCAGTCGCTCGAACGGCTCGCCGCGGCGGCGGAGGGCATCGACCTGCTGGTCGGTTACCCGGAATACTCGTCCGGCACGATCTACAACACCGCGGCGTGGCTGCGCGGAGGCAGCGTCATCGCGCGCTATCGCAAGCAGACGCTGCCGAATTACCAGGTCTTCGACGAGAAGCGCTACTTCACGGCGGGCACCCAGCCGGTCGTCGTCGAGATCGGGGGTATCAAGGTGGGGCTGCTGATCTGCGAGGATGTCTGGCATCTGGCGCCCGCCGCGGCCATCCGCGCCGCGGGAGCCGGCCTCTGCATCGTCTTGAATGCATCGCCCTTCCAGCTCGGCAAGCAGGCGGAGCGCGAGACGGTCATCGGGCAGCGTGCGAAAGAGACCGCCATGCCTTTCATCTACCTGAACCTGGTCGGCGGGCAGGACGAGTTGGTGTTCGACGGGAATTCCTTCGCCCTGGACGAGACCGGCCGCGTCGTGCATCGCGCCCCGGCCTTTGAGGAATCGCTGTCCTGCGTGGACGCAACGCCCGCGCAGGGGTGCGCGCAGCTCGAGCCGGAGAGCCTGGCGCCGCTTTTGGGCCCGGAAGAAAGCGTCTATCGCGCGATCGTCGCGGCGGTGCGTGATTACGTCGGCAAGCACCAGTTCAACGGCGTCGTGCTCGGACTCTCGGGCGGCATCGATTCCGCGCTCGTGCTTGCGATCGCTTGCGACGCGCTGGGATCCGGTAACGTGCATGCCGTGATGCTGCCGTCGCGCTACACCTCGAGCATCTCGGAGAAGGACGCCGCCGCGATGGCGCGAAAATTGGGCGTCCGCTTTTCGATGATCCCGATCGAGGGAATGTTTCAGGCGACGCTCGCGGCGCTCGCGCAGGAATTCAAGGGGCGCGAGCCGGACTCCGCGGAGGAGAACATCCAGGCGCGCTGTCGTGGCATCGTGCTGATGGGCATCTCCAACAAGACCGGTCGCATGTTGCTGACCACCGGCAACAAAAGCGAGATGGCGGTCGGGTACGCAACGCTCTATGGCGACATGGCCGGCGGCTATGCGCCGATCAAGGACTGTAGCAAGACGTTGGTTTATCGCCTCGCGCGCTGGCGCAATGCAAAATCGCCGGTCATTCCACAGCGCATCATCGACCGGCCGCCGACCGCGGAACTGCGCGAGAACCAGCTCGACTCGGACACGTTGCCGCCCTACGACGTGCTCGACCCGATCCTGTCGGCCTTCGTCGAGGACGACCGCTCGGTGGACGAGATCGTGGCCCAGGGTTTCGACCGCGCCACAGACGTGCGGGTGCTCGACATGGTCAAGCACAACGAAACCAAGCGCCGCCAGGCGCCGCCGGGCGTGCGCGTCAGCGGCCGCGCCTTCGGCCGCGACTGGCGTTACCCCATCACCTCAGGCTACCGCCCCGGCGAATCCTGACGCGGTTAGGAAAAGGAGGAAAAGGGGACGCAACCCTTTAAAGG